>JAGWGS010000157.1 GCA_028867235.1 Nitrososphaerota archaeon
TCGTTGTTTTAGACATGATCACTTATCACTGAATGTGAGGTACTTAAATTTCGCTGACTAGCGTTCTGTATCAATGTCATCCACTTGTTATCACCCTCAATGTTGATACCGCAAGCTTGTGCAGGCGTCTGACCATTCAATGCCATATGTGGTCTTAAGAAATTATGATACATCTGATACCCATCAAACATTACTGAATTTTCTTTTTTGATTCCACGCATCACTTTCTCACGATCTCTAAACTCTCCGTTCAATCGTTCCATCTGGTTATTGTTCATATTGTCCTTCAAGTGAGTGTATTTGATATATTCTGGTTTGTTGTATTCTATCAAACCTACGCCAAGTTTCTTCACTTTCAAAAACCATCTGGTGTCATTATGTAATGCTCATAACATTATATTTTCCTAGAACATATAGAACATTGATCAGTATTACTATACCAAAAACAACAAAGAGTAGGGAAATGCGCATTTTTAACTTGCTCTGTGTCGCAGCATACTTTCGCATCAGGTAATACGAAAGTACGGAAAATACTCCAGTAATAATACAAACTCGCACAATTATGTCTGGTACTAGATTAAACATGAAAAAATTAAGCAATACAAGATTAATGAATGTAATTAATCGTTATTTTTTACAAACATTCGGAATTAAAATAATCTGTCAGTTATCATCAGTTTTGGAAACATGATAGTTTCGAGCACTCAAAATCCCTAATGAATGTGATGCGTGATTTTGCGTATGAATGATTTTGAATCTTGTCATATCGTGACAGATAGAAGAATCAAAGAATAGAATTTGTTTTACAAATGATCGGCTTTTTATTAGTGATTTAGACAATATTGTATCATCATGACTATTGCAAAAACTGTAAAGTTAGACAGAGTGTGTAGGTCAATAATGAATACGGACAGAAACGTACGCTCTGTTGCAATATTGGACAAAAAACGAAGATTGATTCATAGTGAGAGTCGTCGTGGATTTGTTCAACCGGATCTTGACAAGTGTAATGATTCTCATTACATGGAATGTACTTTTGATATTTCAATGGGGAAAAAATTTGATGAGTTGTATGGCCCCATAAGATATCATCATTCGATCAGGGATGATTTCATAATGTTTAGTTTTCCATATGATGAAAATGTCATCATTACTACTAGCACCAAGAAGATTAGTCCAATCTCATTTGCTACAAAAATAGCAATTCTCATAAATAATCATTTCAAAAATACAAAATAATCCCTTATGAAATAATACACAGTATATTTCAACAATTTAGTTTAACTAATAACATGAAATCTTAGATGGCTTCCAGGAATTGAGATATCTGGCATTTATGAGAAAACTCTATCAATTCTTTTTTTATCTCTTTTACAACAACATGATGTGCATCGCCAAACAATTCATGAAATACTAGACCAAGATATTGCGGATGATCGTAGCAATCAAATATGTAGCATTGATACTTTTCATTTAACACCGATACAGCTTTATCATAAATGGGCTTGCCAATTTTAAGAAGGACTTGTTCTATTGTCAAGCCTACTAGTGCTTTATGAACTAGATCGTAATTTGCATTTTTCATCAAAAGGTGTTGTTGAGTGATTTGTAACATGGTTACAAGTATGGCATTAACACATATCAGGATGATCAATGTATTTTCTAGTTGAATCGATCATACTAGGATGGAATTCATTTGACATGAACTTCTATGAATACTCATGTATGCAATATAGATCTATAATGAGTTGGAATTATTATGACATCTAGTGACACCTGAAAAATATGATATTAAAAATCAGGATTTGTTGTTTCTAGTAGATACATCGTGTAATTCTTTTATCAATTTCTGCTGTTCTGATATCATGTCATGCACACTTTGGTCTATGTGTTGCTCTGCAACAGACATGGCATGTATGTCTTCCATCAGTTTCTTTTGTTTTTCAACCATGCTATGTACCTCATCATCAATTTTTTTCTCAGCTTCTAGCATCTCCTGAATTTTAGATATGACCTCTTTGTGCTCTATAGTCACATAGTCATGAAGGTTTTCTATCATTTTGTGAACATTCTTGTCTGCCCTTCGGTGTAATATCATTATGAAGATGCCAAGAGACGCAGCAATGATTATGTCAATGGACTTGTCTGTCAAAAAGTCAAGCTCAGTCAAACAAGAAAAAACAGGAAAATCCATTATTTAGATTTACTCTCAAATGATCTAGTTCTTCTTTTCCAACTCTTCAACATCCAGAGTTAGAGTTTTGAATGCAATTTTAATACCATTGAGGATTCTCATTCCATTTTGTGTTAGAGAATAATCAGACATTATACAATATAGTGCGTTCATCACATAAAAATATGATCCAGAAAGGTTCTGTTTCCTTCGGTTGATCAAAATGTATTTTTTGATTTATTCTTTCATTGTAAAAGACCATCAGGTGGACTTAATGGTGGCATGAACCAGTGAACAAAATCAGGAGTGAAAACTCCAAGACCATAGAAGATCAACGGTATTGCCGTACTTGTAAGAAGTATTCCTGCAATCAATCTGGTGATTCGTAATGGTACCTTCTTTACAGTTCCTAGCCACAACAATCCAATAATCAGACCTATTGCAATAGTAAATCCTATCAAGGCACTTTCAAGTTGAATCAAACTAAAGGT
>JAGWGS010000158.1 GCA_028867235.1 Nitrososphaerota archaeon
CAACAGAAAATCTTTCAATAAATCATAAGCCAATTGCTTTTGGTGGAACAAACGATACTGACAATCTGGAAATATTGCGCAGAAAATGTCATGATAGTTATCATAGAATAAACATTTCAAAAAAGAAGATGCGATAGTTGATTTCTAAAAGAGCTAAATACAAGTTAGTAGCTTGACACTGCTATGACTTGCAAAAAATCTGGCGAGTCCTCTGTTAAGTTCAGAATTGGAACGGGCCCGAAGGGCTTCGATCCCTTGACCACTGGATTAGAAGTCCAGCACTCTATCCAAGCTGAGCTACAGGCCCAAATACCGGGCAATTGGTATCCATATTAAGGGTTTACAGCCAACTTTTTTTGTTAAGATCTCTTTCCATCTTGAAGAGAAATTGTTGTGAGTATCCTGCATATGGACCGAAATACTTTACAATATCATCATGAAGTTTTTCGTATTTCTTCTCCGTCAGTGGTTTTTCTGATATGTCACAAAAACTGTCTTTGTAATATTTTAACAAAATTCTTTGAGTCCATCTATCAATTGGGAATGCTTCTAATTTATCTAACGAAAATAATGCAATACAGTCTGCAATTTTATTCCCTATTCCAAGAATGCTTTTAAGAGATCTCACAGCTTCTTGATAATTTGATTTTCGTAAATCTTTGAAATTTATCTTGTTGGAATAAACAGCCTTGGCAGCCTCTTTAACATATTTTGCTCTGAATCCTAACCTGCAATCCAAAAGCTCCTTCATTGTAGCATTTGCAAGTGTTTCTACTTTTGGAAATGTATACAGTTGGTATCCGCCTAACTCTTTTTTTATCCCAAACTTTCTACATAGGTTCTCTAACATAGATTTGATATTTTGTATTGAAGAATTTGATGAACAGACAAAAGATATGTAACATTGAAAAGGATCTTGTCTTATTAATCTCAAACCCGGAGATTGTTTAATCGCTCCTCTTACTGTACTATCAATGCTGATATTTTTTAATATTTTTTCCAAATCATCATCTTTTCTTAAAAAATTATCAATATTACCTGATGATTTAAGGTTGTAAGGCTTTTGTCTTAGTATCATGATGTCTTGCCCGTCTATTCCTATCCATTGTTCTCCAATTTTGTTCCACAAAAACACCTGTCCACTATTAACGGTAGTTTCTACATTGATTGAATCTGTTTTCTGCATTTTATACTGTTATTGTTTCGCCCGCGTCTGGTGCATAAGCGTCAAATCCAAATTTTTCATGCAGTTCTTCAGCAAATTTTGTACAGGAATCCTTGTCACCGTGAATTGTGAGGACTTTGGGGTTTCCTTTGATCTTCTTCATCATCTCGAAAAGAGAGTCTCTATCTGCATGACCTGAAAACTCAAATTGTCTTACTTCTGCTTCACACTTGAATTCTTTTCCTCTGGTACTAACTTTTCCAGTATCCAATAGCTTTCTTCCTGGTGTACCTTCACCTTGATAAGATACTAATGCTATCCCATTTCTCTTGTCTGTTGCCAAGTGTTGTAAATAAAATACTGCAGAACCTCCAACCAACATGCCTGCAGGTGAAATTATTACCGATGGTTCATCTAATGCTTTCTTTCTTTCTTTTTCTCCTTTTATCCAAACTGCCTGATGTACGGCATCAGAAAAAACTTTTGGATCTCGTAAATATTCTGGATAGTTTAGCATTATCTCATTTACTTTAACTGCCATGCCATCCATTACTACTCTATGTTTGAATCCTACACTCTTGAGTACACATGCAATCTCTTGAGATCTCTCTACTGAAAAAGCTGGTACAAAAAGAGAGCCCTTTCTATCTAATACATCGTATGCAAACTCTATGAACTTTTCCTCTGATTCTTTTCTGGGCATCTGGTTTGTTTGTGAATACGTGCTCTCTGTTATCACCATGTCTACCTCACCAAAATCAAGATCTGCTTCTCTTAGCATTCTTGATCCTCGCGGATTGATATCTGCAGTATAAAACAATCTCTTTTTTTCAGATTCCACTAGAACTGATGCACCACCTAAAACATGGCCTGATTCAAGCAATTGAAAGGAAGAATTCCCCCGTTCTATTTTTTCTCTGTATTTTATTTCTCGTGCATGCATCATCATCTTTGATACGCTTTCAAAATCATATGGAAGTTGATTCTTTTGTATTCGTATCATGTCTTCAATCAGTAATCTTGACAAGTCAAATGTTGGAGATGTGGCATAAACATCAGTACTTCCATTCACAAAGAGTGAGGGTATGTTTCCAGAATGGTCCAAGTGAGCATGAGTTATTATGGCTGCATTGATCTCATGCGGGTTAACAGCAATTGGGTAAGGTGTTTCTTTTTTTAATTCTACTCCATAATCTAATAGAAAATTAGCCCCATCACAATTAACTTGGAATGCTGATCGGCCGACTTCCTTGGCAGCCCCTAAAACTCTTACTTGCAAGAATTCAAAACTTTTCCAAAGTACTTTTAAATCTTTAGCACCTGATCTAGTGACCTATCATATCTATTGTATAATTTACAAAAGACTTAATTAGATCAAAAAAAAATGATCCGAGTATGGGTAGAACTTTTGAACAATGGTGGAGTACAATCCCAAAAGACCTCAGAGACAAAGTTCGAAGAGGCGATGAAGGAAACAAACCATTATT
>JAGWGS010000159.1 GCA_028867235.1 Nitrososphaerota archaeon
ACAAGCTTATCGGTATGTTGCAGACAATCGTGACAAAGGAAAAGATGATAGACTAAAAGTAATCGATGATTCTCATGGTATCTGGAGATGTCACTTTGCAGGATCCTGTAGTCATGTATGTCCAAAAGGTGTTGACCCAGCAATGGCAATTCAATTACTTAGAGGATATCTTTTAGGATTCAGAAAATAATATTTTCCTGTTTAGGGTTTTTTGGGATTCTTACTAGAATTTACCTGATTGTTTATGGCTTCTGCCATGAAATGATTTGAGACATTCAATTTGACATCATTTATCCCATCTATTTTGAGCAAATTGTCATGAACGTCTTGTGCTATCTTAAATCCGAATATTGCAGGACAGAATGGACTGGTCAAATGAAGATCAATTTTTACTTCAGATCCTGCAATGTCTATGTTGTCTACCAATTCAAGTTCCATTATTGAGACATTTATTTCAGGATCAACTACCTTTGTTAGCTCATCAAAGATTTGTCTTCTCAAGTCTTGAGATGCCTGCGACATAATTCAAAAAAGCGTCTATGCTATATATAACCATTTTAATTCCTAAATTGATGTACAGATCTAGATTAGAAGGAAAACTAGATGAAAATACATTAGAATTTCTTTCATCAATCTCTGATGATTTCCAAATTGCCAAGTATGATATTCTTGGAAGCCAAGCTCACACTCTAATGCTTTTAGAAAATAAAATTATCACAAAAATAGAAGCACAAAAGATTCTTGGCGCATTAGAGAAATTAAAAAAAATAAAATTTTCTGCAAAATCTGAGGCAGAAGACATTCATGAACTAATAGAATCACTGGTGATAAAAAAAGCTGGAAAAGAGGCAGGCGGAAAAATGCATACTGCACGTTCAAGAAATGATCAAGTTACTCTTGATATGAGAATGAAGATACGCGATGATGTTAACAATATTTGTTTTTGCTTGACCGAAGTCATAACTACACTAGTCCAGTTATCTGAAAAACACCAAAATACAATAATGCCACTATATACACATCTTCAACAAGCCCAAGTTGGATTGTTCTCACATTTCCTTCTTGCATATGCTGATGCACTATTTCGAGATCTTGATAGATTCTATGTGGCATATGGTAGAATCAATGAATCTCCACTTGGAGCAGGTCCTGTGGGGGGAACAAGTATCCAAATTGATAGACAGCTCACCGCAAAAATGCTTGGATTTAAGGGATTGGTAGAGAATTCAATTGATGCAACATCATCAAGAGATTTTGTCGCAGAATATGTAGGCAATTCCTCAATTCTTATGACAAATCTAAGTCGAATGGCAGAGGATTTCATCATCTGGTCTACCTCTGAATTTTCTTTCATAGAACTATCAGACAAATTTACATCTACATCAAGTGTTATGCCTCAGAAAAAAAATCCTGATATTCTTGAATTAATTCGAGGAAAAACAGCTCAAGTCATAGGGTATCAAATGGCAATATTGTCAAATCTCAAAGGACTTCCATCTGGGTATAATCGAGATCTACAACAAATCAAAGTCTCGATAGGACCTACAACCACAATAGTAATATCATCATTGATTGTGATCAACTCTCTTCTTCAAACTATGACTATAAATGAGAAAAAACTACGCCAAGCAATAGACGAAGGATTCTCTATCTCTCTTGATGTTGCAGAACATTTGGTGCGAAAAGGAATACCTTTTCGAGTGTCTCATAAAATAGTTGGTCATCTAGTACAACTAGCTGCAAATTCAAATAAATCACTAACACAACTGTCCATGTCTGAAGTGAAAGAAACAATTCCAACTAATGAAATTGCTGTAAAAGAACTCTATCAGATTATACAATCCACAACTCCTGAATCTTCACTACAAACAAGAAGATCACAAGGGTCTTCTGGCAAAAGTGAACAGCAAAGAATGATTTCAGAACGAAGAAGAAAGATCCAAGCATATGCAACAGGTACACGTAAGAGAACAAATGAAGTAAGTGAAGCAATTGAAAGTCTTGAAAATAACTTGAAGGCCCTGATAAAAAACAAAAGCTAAAATATATCAAAAATGTAGAAAAATTAAATTATTATATCTAAAAATTAGATATTATATGAATTTAATGTGAGAAATTTGACTTTTATATTGATTTTGCTTAACATATGTACTGATATTCATTTTTTACAACTCATCTGCTAGTATGTACCAATTCGTACAACCACAAACAAACAACCCTAACTACACTGCGGGTCAGACATGGGGCGCACTCAAAAAAGCATGGCGTGGATACAAAATCGCCAAGGTGCAGAGTGACAGTACCCGAATGGCCGAATATGCAAAGAAAATCAGAACATTGCAGCATGATTTGGGAATAAAACAAGCAGAGTTTCCAGAACTGAACCTAAGTTAGTTAGAATTCTCTTATTTTTGGGCTGTTTGATGTAAAAATAGTAGTTTTGTCTATATCACGTGCTTGGCATATGTAAGGCAATTTTCATTAATTTTAAACGGGTTCGCGGGGATTCGGACCCCGGACAGCCGGATTAAAAGTCCGGTACTCTACCTGGCTGAGCTACGAACCCATAGCGAAGGGTCATAGTTGTGTATAATTTAGTCTTTTACAAAATTTCTTGAAGAAAAGAAAGCTTTAAACTCAGATTTTCTTC
>JAGWGS010000015.1 GCA_028867235.1 Nitrososphaerota archaeon
TTTCAGATGCGACAACCACATAATGATAACCATATGCAGGTTCACTGTAAAGAGGCCTATCACTATACGAGTTCTCAGAAGTAGTAGTTACTATGGGATTTTTACTTTCAAATACACGTACAGACCAATTTTGAACATAATTATCTTCAGTATCTTGTAGTCTCTGTAACATTCCATCTTTTGCAACAAGCGAAAGTGTAGAAGGATTTGTCATAGACTCGTTCCCAGGACAATATGGACACTTTTTTGAATCCACTATAGTGTGATTTTCAGGCGATGTTATTACAAACCGATCTATAGAATAGTCTTTTCGTAAGTCCCCCATACTGCTACAGTTTGGATCTAGCAATTTAAAACCTTTGCAGAGATCGAATGTATGCTCCAATGCAGTGCAATTTTGACTAGCACAAAAAAATTAAACTTAAATTGGAAGATCAGAACTCATAGATTAATTCATGTCTACCACATCACTAAGACGAGATCATGCCTTGATTGAAAAAGTTCTCAAATCAATGTGGTCTACCATTCCTTTACTTAAATCCGGAAAGACCATACCAGAGCCAATACTAAACCAAGTTATCGATTTTTCAATTAATTTTACTGACGTATGCCACCACGGTAAAGAAGAGAATTCTTTGTTTCCCGAACTTGAAAAGAAAGGAATGCCAAGAAACTCAGGACCTATAGCAGTGATGTTGATGGAACATGAGGTGACAAGGAAGATAGCAACTAGAATGGATGCATCATCCAAGACATATCTCCAAAGTGGAGATGCAACCCAATTGATAACAGATATGCAAGAATACATCAATCATGTAGTGCAGCACCTCTGGAAGGAAAATAACAGATTATTTGAGATGGCAGAGATGGCTCTCAGAAATGATGTTGATCATGTTAACAAGAACCTGCAAGAAGTAGAGGATGTAAAACTCAAAGAAATAGGCAAAAAAAGAGAGGATTATGAAAAATTTGCAGACGAGTTTGCAAAGCAGTTCCCACCTCAAGAATAAAAGTCACAATCAATATTGTAGGAAGAATTCCAAGTTTATCATACAAGTTTATACAGACAAGAACGAATAGTGATACAATGAACATAAAGACAGGTAATAGAGTCAGAATAGAATATACTGGAACTCTTGACGATGGAACAATTTTTGATAGTTCAACTGAACATGGAAAACCATTAGAATTCGAGGTAGGAAGTGGTCAGGTCATAAAAGGATTTGATGATGCAGTAATTGGAATGATGGAAGGGGAAGAAAAACAATTCAGTATATCTCCAACCGATGCATATGGAGAACACGATCCAACACTAGTTCAAAAAGTACCAAGAGAAATATTTCCTCCAGAAGCAGAACTTGTGCCAGGATTATTGTTTGAGGCAGGACTTCCCACAGGAGAAAAGGTACCTGCAACCATAACAGAAGTACAAGAAGGATTTGTATCAGTGGATTTGAATCATCCACTTGCAGGAAAGAGACTTACATTTAGGATAAAAATATCATCAATATCCTAATTTTCTAAATCTCTTCAAATCAACATTCATGTATACAGTAAACAAATAATCTGAAATTAGATCGCTTAAAAAAATCAAGGTTTATGTGTGATATAAAAAATCGGAAGAATGCAGATTAGAAATGAATAATTCAGATGTTCACATGGTCTATGTACTTCTTGATGGTATAGGAGATCTACCTCATCCAGATCTGAAAGGTTTTACACCACTCAATTATGCAAAGACCCCAAATCTTGATAGACTTGCAAGAAATGGTACAATAGGCGAAGTAATATCAGTCGGAAAAGGTATAGCTCCTCAGTCAGATATTGCAGTCTTTAACATGTTAGGATATAGATTTGAAAATGCACAGTATGTAGGAAGAGGAGTAATTGAAGCAATAGGAGTGGGAGTTGATTTTAAAAATGGTGACCTTGCATTGCGAGGAAACTTTGCGACTGTAAATGATGACAGAGTAATTACAGACAGAAGAGCAGGAAGAAAAATAGAGAAAGAAGATGCACTTGCAATAGCACAAGAGATAGAGCAAAAACTCAAGTTTTCAGATCCAAAGGCATCAGTAGTAGTAGCCCCAACAATAGGACATAGAGTGATTGTAAGAATAAGATGCGATGGCATAATTTTAACACCAGATATAAGCAATACCGACCCTGCTTACGCAAGAATAGACGGCATGGGAGTGGCCAAAGCAGTAGGAGATTTCATGACAATAGAAAAATCTCTTCCATTAAATGAATCAGATGGCGCCAGACTATCAGCATCACTTGTAAACGAGTTTACAGACAAGTCTCTTCAAATAATGAAGGAGAGTCCCACAAATCAAAATAGAAAAAACCATGGAAAAAAAATGTTAAACTCTATCTTGTTACGTGATGCCGGAAACAAGTTCCCAGATGTAGTTCCGATAAACACACTACATCAGATGCAATTTTCATGCATAGTTGACATGCCAGTAGAGATAGGAATTGCAAATGTGTTAAAAATGAAATCATTTAGTGCAGGTGGTCTTACAGACTATGAAGAAAAAGCACGTGTTGCTGCAAAAGCAATGGAGACACAGAATGCCATCTATGTACACATTAAAGGACCTGATGAATTTGGTCATGACGGAGATGCAGTAGGAAAAATGCAAAACATAGAAGAGATTGATAAGAGATTTTTCGGAACCTTGCTTGACAACATAGATACATCAAAAGTTGCAGTAGTAGTATCAGGGGATCATTCCACACCATGCATAAACAAAAGTCACAGTGATGACCCAGTGCCGGTTCTTGTTTCGGGAGACATGGTAAAAAAAGATGGAACTACCAGATTTACAGAAGAACAGGCAAAGAAGGGCAAGATGGGCCTTTTAATGGGAGCAGATGTAATAAAATCATCAGTAAAAATTATCAAATCCTGATTAATTTGATGTGCTTAGAGGATATCATATTCATGACAGATTTCCTGAATCTATCAACATCTATTCCATGATACAGTCCTGATGCCCTAGTAAATTTCTCCATAGATCTATTCAAAATAGATATGCAAATGTCATTTTCATATTTTTGATAATGTACTAATGCGGCTGCAACAAGAATTATTCCCTGAACTAGATCTTTTTCTCCCTCATGAGTTTTCTTCCAGACACTCTCAAGAACTTCATGACATTCCCAGTATCGTTCATCGTTGAAATACTGCTTTGCATTTTCCAGTGCTTTTTCTTTTTCAATATGTTCTTCAACCAAATGTCTTGCATCATAAAGAGATCCAATTGACTTGAATTTTTGTACGACCAAATCAAGATCCTCTTTTTTTACAGACACATCAAATTCAAGATATTTTGTTGAAACTCTCATGTCTCGGACAATTACGTCCATGTTAACAGTCAACTTGTCAGCTTGTTGTAAGAGCATCTTTGCATCAGATGGAGTATAGCCTGAATTTATCAAATGAATCATGAATCTATCCACAAATTTGTGACAATGTGATTTCTTAAATTGTTATCTAGAAGCCATTAAGATTTATATGAACTATTAAAAGGACTTTGATTACATGTCAATGATTGAGATTACAAGAGATGTAAAAAATCCCCTATTGTCAAGAAGGGAAATTACGTGTAATTTCAAAGGTCTTTCAGGAAGACTCAAGAAAATGGAGGCAGCCGACATGGTTTCTAAACAGTTCAAGCTAGAAGGAAAAATAATAATCCCTGTACTTTTGAAAAATGAAAATGGTAGGCCAGTAGTTTCTGGAAGTTTTTACGTTTATGATGACGAAAAACTTGCCAAAGAGCATCTCAAAGCTGCAGTATTTTCAAGAATTGAAAAGGCAAAAGGCGCGGCTTCAAAAGCAGATGGTGAGGCACCTGCAGAACAAGCAGAAACGCCAAAGGAAGAGAGTAAATAATGGCAGGCAAAAAGGGTTCTAGTCCATCAGTATACAAATATTATAAAATTTCAGGAGACAAAGCTGAAAAAACAAGAAGAGAGTGCTCACGATGTGGTAAAGGAGTATTCATGTCAAGCCACAAAAATAGAAGAAGCTGTGGCAAGTGCGGATTCACAGAATTTAATCAATAATCAATATAGTTTCTTTTTCCTAAGACGAGAAGTTTTTTGCTCAATTTGATCAATCTGGTGTAACAAAATTGGGTCAACTGTAGTTTTTGCAATTATTTCAGCAGGAATCTTTGCAATATTGGTGTCAATAGTTATGTTTGTCACAGGAAGCTTCTTTTCTATCCATAACTTCATTACCTTGTCTTCAAGTTTGTAATCTCGGAAACCCTCAGGGAATTTTTTTGTAATATGTAGTAACAAGGTTTTATCATCAAAGACTGCTCTTGGCTCAGACAATCTAGTAGAATCAGAATAACTACTTTCAAAAAGATTACCACTTAGCTCATCAGATACAATATCCATTTTCGATATTTTTCGGATTAACTCCAAATAGTGCAAAAATTCATGGGCCAGTATAGCATGAATTGTCCCTTTCAGTCCATAGGCTACAAGTGGTGCAGTTATTTGGATTATGATATTGAGATTATCATTAGTAACAACAGGAATTGTCCTTGCAAATAATATTCCATAATCAAAAGAGCCTGCAGACGGAGAAGTGACAACAATGGAAGGTTCTACGTACGCTATTGGGAAATTGATTCCCGATGCTTTTTCTATTCTCTGAATTCCTTCTAAAACTAGATCAAACCTATTGACTATTAAAGAATGAATTTTATCTGGAATCAGTCCATTTTTTGTAGCTTCGTGTACTTTGAGTAAAGGATTCAACCAACAAGATTGAATTTGACTATAATAAAAGCGTGACACAGAATACAAAATTCACCTGATGTTCAAGAATGAAAAAAATTTTAAAGCAGTTTTTCACAATAAAGTAAAAAACTCATTTAATGAGTATTATTTTGTAAAAATCAAACGTTGTGCAACGACATGGGTTTTCAAGAAGAGTACTAATGTTGGGCTCAACGTTTGGTCCTGCAACAAGCCTCTTTATTGGTATTCCCCCATCCAATTCAACAAGGACCGTAAATGATCTATCAAGTATTTTCTTCACCTCTACATCATAGACTTTTTTCTGATTTTTCCAAGAATTTTCATCTATGGAGATAGGCATGTTTTTCAGACTTTGCAATACATTCAAAGAGCCAGGCAGAAGATCTTTTTCAGTAGAAATTTCAAGTAACACACTTGTTTTGAATTTAATTTGATCAGTAGGAATTCGCGATATTGTTTTTAGGTTAAGAATTGAAATGTTGTCTAATTTGATCTTTTTTTGCAGATGAATTTTTCTTTTATGAGGGTTTACTATCTTGACGAAAAATGGCCTTCCACCTCCAAGTACCAGACTAGAATCATCTTCGCTTCCCATCCAAGTTATTTTGGCTTGCTGTGCACCGAATTTTTCAAATAAAAATTTAGCAATTTGACCTTCTACGCTGTTAAACTCAGATATGCCATGAAAGTCACATACAAAACAGCCTTTTCCATCACACCTATTACAAGAATCTTGTTTTTGTGGAATCCCCCTGTTATTTTTTGTATATTTGCCTCCCAATACAATAGACTTGGGCTTTATCTCATATTGATCTTTTTTGAAATCAATTGTAAATACAATGTCAGGATTTTGATAATCAACTCTAGTCCTAGTTCTTTTTCCAAATTGTTTTCCCAGTTCTCTTGTGATATCGCTTTTTATTCCTGCGATTCCTTTGAGTTTGAATTTGGAACGTATTGTGTCATCCCTATCAAGAATAGAAGGTTGCAATATAGCACCAATTAGAAAGGTTGAATATTCATACTCCTTAGACATGTCAAGCATTTTTTGTACAAAAACGTTAGTCTCAAGCATCAGGTTTTTGCACAAATAACATAACTTTGGCCTACTTTGATTTATTATTGTTCGAATTTTTTTTCCCAGATTTTCATATGAAACAAGACCTAACTTACTTGCAAACATTCTTCCAATACAGTAATCACATAACCTATATTCTCTTAGAATTTGCTTTGTTTCTTCAATTGCATGATCTAATGTATTTTCTTTCAATTACTAACAGAATTACATCAGGTGTTTTAATTCTAATCATGTAATCTACCAAGGATATAGCTGTCTAGAAGTTTCTTTATTTGAAACACTTATGGCTTTTGTAGGACATGTCTGAGCAGCATCAAGTATTTTTTCAGAATGAGCCCCCCGCTCATCAATCACTTTTGATTTAGGATTAACCTTGACATTTTTTTCTACTCTAAACACAGAGGGAGCTATAGTTTCACAACTACAACAGGCTATGCATTTGGCCGGATCAACTTTTACAGAGATATCGATGTCTTTTTTAACACCTATAGGTTCATTTTCCACTTTAGTTCCAGATTGAATTTTTTCATAGTATTCCCAAAAAGTCCTCTCATAGTGTTTCCAGAAATCTTGATATTCATTTTCTGCATATTTTGTATACCTAGTCCAATCTTCGCTTGGTGATCTGTCAGATTGTTTAGCCCCCCAGAAAGAAGATTCTGAAAAACCAGTTTTTTTCGAATGGTTGTTTTTTTCAGTTGTGGTCGCTATTGCTTTTTTATATTCAGCACGAAGTATTTGGTATGCTTCAGTAACTAGTTTGAACTGCGTACTTTCTTGATCTGATGAATTCTTGTCAGGATGAAATTTTAGTGCCAGCTTTCTGTAAGATGCCTTTACATCCTTGATTGATGCTCCTTCTTGGAGACCAAGTACTTGATAGCACTGATACGCATTCAAGATATTTTATCATATACAATACAAGATATTTAGATGCAACGCCCTAAAGGACCCAATTATCCAAGCCCCATTTTGCGAAGCATGCCCTGCATTTGTCTTCCCTTGGATGCTTTCATCATTGTTTTTGAATTTTTATATGCTTTGAGTAATTCTTTTACCTCGTGTTCTGGCCATCCAGAACCTCGCGCAATTCTTTTCACCCTAGATGCATTTATCAAATCAGGATCAGATTTTTCGTCTTTTGTCATAGATTGTATTATGTACCTCCATTTTTCCATTCGTTGTTCTTGCTGTTCCACCTGATCTTCTTTTACCATTCCAGAAAATCCAGGCATATTTTCTAGAATATTGCGTAATCCCCCCGCCTTTGTTGCTTCCTCAATTTGGAAATAGAAATCTTCCATATTCATTTTTCCATGAGATATTCTCTTTAGTCTATCTTCATTTCCTTCTGTCTCTAGCCTTTTTGCCATATCAAGAAGTGCTTGAATATCTCCCATCCCTAGCATTCTTCCTACAAATCTTGTAGGGGAGAATTTTTCAAGATCATCTATCCTTTCACCGGTTCCAATGTACATTATCTGGGCTCCCGTTGCAGCTGCTGCAGCAAGTGCACCTCCACCTTTTGCGCTGCTATCTAGTTTTGTGATTATTATTCCTCCTACAGGAACAGTCTTGTGAAATGCTTCTGCCTGATTGTAACATTGTTGGCCTATCGTTCCATCTATTATCAGCAATGCAAGATCCTGATTTGCAACTTTACCTATTCTAGTCATTTCATCAAGAAGATCCTTTTCCTCCTTGTGTCTTCCGGCTGTATCAATTAGTATGATGTCAAAAGACTGTCCCTCAAAGTGTTTTAACCCATTTTTTACAATTTCAGGAGAATCCTTGTTTCCTTCCTCTCCATACACTTCGACATTTGTTTTTTCACACATTGTTTTTAGTTGTGTAAGAGCACCAGGCCTATAGGTATCAGCACCAATTACTGCGACCCTATACCCTTGCCTAGTGAGCAACTTGGCAAGTTTTGAAGTTACAGTAGTTTTTCCACTACCCTGAATACCAAGCATAAGCACCTTGTTTACTTTTCCAGGTTGGAACACATACTGCTCTTCAGTACCCAATAATTTTGCAAGTTCATCATATAGGATTTTTACAATATGATCTTTTCTTGACAGCCCTGGTGGTGGTGTTTCCTTAAGAGAGCGCTCTTCGAGATTTTTTGTAATTTGAAAGACAAGTTTTACATTCACATCAGATTGCAATAACGCCCGTTGAATATCCTTAGCAAGTTCCTTAATTAGAGACTCATCCACCGCAGATGAGTTTACTATTTTTTTTAATGCAGCTCGTAGCCCAGTCTTTAATCCATCTAACATATGTTTTCTAAAGCGGCCTCGGTTATTTCAAATCTTCCTCTGTAGCCATCCCATATCTTGCTTGCCCTTAGTATTTTGATCGGATATTGGAATAATGGACAGTCGATGACAAAAGTTTCTGCTTCACCGCCTTCAAATGTTAAATTAAAACCATATTTTGAAGATAGTTTTTCAAGCGTTGACATATCATTACAAGTTATTTCTCTCCCTAACCAGGATTCATCGAGTCCAGCCGAAGATACACTGACCACAATAAATTTGAAATTATGCATCAATAATTCTTTTAGATAATTTTTTTGATCAACATGCCACAGGGGAGATATCACTTTCAAAGACAAATCATTACCTAGTTTTTCAAAATGCTTTCTCTGATAATCACTGAATAGTCCTCCATGAACTACACCTTCTATACCAAAATCTTTGATTGCTTTTTCAAGAAGACTATAAAGTTGACTTGTTTCAGAATCAACGTCAGATGTATGAGCTAGTAGTTGTGGTATATTCATGGTCTTTGCTTGCAATGATGTCAAGTCAATATTTGGATAATGCAATAGATGACTTTCCTCAGATACAGGAGCTATAGAAATAAGACATTCAATATCATGCCCTTGATTTTTAGCCTTGTAAATTGCATAAGTGCTATCTTTTCCACCTGAAAATAATGATGCTACCTTCAATTCATTTACAGAGTAAACACAATCAATTAATTTTTTCCAAATCTGCCACGCGTTTATAACAATCAATACATAACGTCAGATGTTCTCTGAGTATAATTTCCACATTAGAAGAGAGACATACATGGCAGAGTCCTTTCATGTTTTATTTATCAAGTATGTTACGTATAACTAGTTCTACCATGAAAAATCCCAAAGGATGCTTCAATACTCATAATCTTCATCATGACGTCAGTTGGCTTTTCTCGTCATCATCAGCATCCAAGCCTAACTTTTGATTCTTACTATAATAGTTCTATCCATTACTTTCCAGTATTCAACATCTACACCCTGTACAACTTTGTCCTGAATTTCATCTTCAATTTGTTGTGCATCAAACACCTCAAAGGATTCAGAATCCATGATTTGTACACTAGTAGGAGTTTTTGAAATCACAGAACCTACTCTTTTATCTATGAGTGGAACTTGTACTTGAGCACTTACTGGTGAAACATGAGAATATTTTTTCTTGTCAAATATTCCAACACCCACAATTCTTGCTTTTGCAGCTCCGTGTTTACCTGGCTTGCTAGTATCATATTCTACAATTTTGCATGGTTCTTCATTTGGACCTCCCACAGGAAGTAATATGTAAGAGCCTATCTTTAGTGCGCCAAGTTCTGATGGTTTGCTCATCACCAAAACAGAATTTAGATGAGTATATAACTTTTCTATTGTATTTAGAATTCTAAATTATCAAATATTGTAGAGATAAAAGATCTATTTGATGCGCTCTATCACAGACAAGTTAAGAAGAGTATTCATTCCAATTCCTTTTCTTTGTATCTCTTTTCTAGTCTTCTCACAGTATTTGTGATCAGCTTGGTGTTTGTTATCGCTTGTAACCTCAAGAACTATCAAATTTCCTTCATATGGAAAAGTAAATTTCTGGATTTGGGTAGTTGACAGCGTAAGATCCCCCATCTCTGCCCTTCTAACCCTGTTACGTTTTGCAACGATAAACCCAATTTCAGATAAATCAGATACAGTATCGCCATATTCAAGATAATAAATGGACACCAAATTGAGATTATCGTTTGTAAATCTCTCAAATAGTTCATCATTTGTGGTAAACACAAAGGTAGGAGTATCTTGATTACATTTTTCGACTTGACTCATTATTTGTGAACGATCTTTAAACCTTGCAAGAAGGTATGTATTTGAATGAGATGGAAAATATGCTCTTCCATCCTCAGAAAATGTTGCAGTTACAAAATACATATCACCTACAAAATCAGATTTTTTGAAATTATCCCTTAACAATGTAAAATCAGTATTTTGCACATAAGGAATGCAGACATATCCTCCTTTGGCAAGATCCTCGGACACAGTATCAAAACTTGTTATCCTGTTTATATGTAATTTGATCAGATCAAAAATTTAGCATTCAGATCCAAATTTTTTTAAAAAATCCAGTCATCGATAGTTATTTAATACGAAAAAACTGCGTGAGAAACAGTCCCACGCTAGCTCAGCCTGGTAGAGCTTCCGGCTGTAGTGGTTGGCCATCGGCTAACTGTCATCAGCCTATCAGGCTTACAGAAACCGGGTTGTCGCAGGTTCAAATCCTGCGCGTGGGACCATCATAAACTTCAAAAAGTCTCATATTCAAATACAAGAGGACATGTCAGAGGATAAGAATTGGTCAACATTAGACGAAGTTGATCAAAAAATAATAAACATCTTAAACAAAAATGCAAGAACACCCTCCAAAGAAATTGCAATAGAATTAAGAAATTCTGGAGTAGATGTATCAGATAGAACTATTCGAAAAAGGATTGAGAGATTAGAAAAAAATGGCATTATCAAAGGATACAAAGCAGTGCTTAGCGGCGTATCATCCAATGATCAATTTGAAACACTATTTCTGAAGCTAAAGATAACCCGTTCCATGGACAACATAATAGAAGCCATAAAAAACTACATCAAGACACTGCCAAACTATCTTTTTGTTGCAACTGTTGATGGTGATTGGAACATGATAGTAGTTATGAGAATGGAAGGAACCGAGAAAAATCCCTCTGCAAGAATTGTAGAAAAATTCTCAGATCAAATAATTGATTACAAGATGAATGGAATGCAGATCAAAGATGTAAACCTACTGAACATGTCCTTACTACTTCTCACATAATTTCAGACAATCTTGTAGCATCTAATGCATTCTTCAATTCATTTATGGAAAACGGTTTTTGAACAAATGCAGTAGAACCAAATCCAATAGTCTTTCGTACACGCGGGGTGGATTTTTCATCAGCAGTTATCAATATTACTGAAATATCAGGTTTTGATTCCAGCAGTGTTTTTGCTACTACATCGCCTTTCACATCAGGGAGATCCATATCAAGTAGAACAATTGGATTTTGTTTTAACTTTATGAGTTTAGAAACTAGGGATATTGCAGATTTTCCATCCCCTACTGTTTGTATCTCGCTATATCCCAACTGTTGAAGAAAATTCTCAACCCTCAACAAGATTGCAGGGCTATCATCTACTACAACAATAGGTCTCTTTTCATCAGTTATTTCAGAGGTATGCTTTTTTGCTTCCTCATATGCTTTCATTGCATCATCATATCGTCCTATCCGGAGTAAACATCTAGCAGCACATTGGTATGCATAGTTTGAATTCTTACTGTCCTTTTTTGCAAGTTTAAGGTAAAAATCTGCAGCTTGTGATAGTTCATCCTTTTTTTCTTTTCCCTGCCTTGACTTGCATTCAGCAGCAAGTATAAGATATAGACCAGATTTGTAGCTGTTATTTTTCATCTCTTTTTGAGCAAGATCCATGAACATGTTACGAGCTGTAGTGTTTTGATCATTTTTCATGTATGTACATGCAAGATCAAATTTCTCCAGATCTTTTTCCATGACTAGGATATAATGATCGAGTATAATATTTTGCTTATGTAAGAAGAGAAAACTCTTGACTTGAGCTAGGAAAAGAGTAGATAACACATGTATTATAAACAAAAATAGAATAGCAATAGAGTGAGTAAAGAAGATCCAAATGTAGGTATTTCCCAACCTCCTGTTAACATATTATTTAGTCCTCTAGACGTTTCAAAGAAGGATGTATGGAGCATAGACGTAATACGAATTTTAGACATTCTTATCAAAATTCTTAGCCAAGCAGACAAGAAAGATCTTAGGGTAGCAGGAATTGCCGCCCTATCTTCAGCTATGATACATAGAATGAAGGTTGAGAGCATTTTTGCTTTACAAAAAGCAGCTATGGAAAAGAAACCTCTCACACAGAGAGAAGATGTAGACATTGAAGTGATAAACATGCCATACAGGCACGAATCCACATATCCAGTCACGCTTGATGAATTGTTATCAGTATTAGAAAATCTCATAGGCACAATAGCAAACCCTCGTTCAAGTAGAAGACAGCTAGAATTTGAGCCTGTACAAGCACCAAACTTTGATGATTATTTCATCTCGCTTGAGAAGATAATAGGTCAGTATGAGGAATTAATAGTAAACAAGATCAAGTCCACCGGATATGGTTCATTTAAGAACATAGTAGCAGAGCTTCAGTTAATAGATGTCATAAGATGCTTTTTTGCTATTTTGTTTCTGGCAAGAGACATGAAAGTAGATCTGGAACAAACAGAAGATGACATCATAGTATCTCTGATAAAATAGAAATTTACAATCAGATCAATACAAAGTAGGAATTTCATTTAAGTATACTACAGCCTACACTTGTGCATATATGGGCAAGATAGATGATGATGACGCCATAGCAAGATTGGAGGCTGCTTTGTACTCGGCAGGAAGACCTTTGACTATAGAGGAATTGATAAAGGCATCAGGAACAGAATCAAGAACCAAAACATTGGCATTGATGACAAATCTTGTAAAAAAGACCAAATCTGTATTCAAGGCAATAGAAGTAGCAAGTCTGCCTGACGGCTCGTATGTATTCCAACTAAAGCCAGAATTTAATACAGTAATAAGAAAATATGCGTCAAAACCACTTTTGCCAACAGCCACACTAAAGACTTTATCATACATTGCATACATGCAACCAATTTCCTCAAAGAGACTGGTTGAAGTAAGAGGATCAGGTGTGTATATGCACCTAAAATTATTACAACAGCTAGACTATATCGAGCATCAAAATGTTGGAAGATTAAAGATATACAACACCACAGAAAAGTTCCAGAAATATTTCGGCATTCAAGGAGACAAAGATCTTCTCAAACAGAAATTATTTACAAAAGTAAGAGTTCCTAGCCAGCCTACAGAGCAACCACAGCAGCAAGCTCCTGAACCCATGGCTCAAGCAAGTCAAGGATAAGACAAGAACATTTCTAGACTGTAAATGGTATAAATTAGAGATACTTTATCGAATCAACATGAAGAAGTCTGTGGAAAATCTTGCAACAAGTAAGATCACAGGTGGTAGAAGATATCCTCTCAGATCAAGACGAAAGTACGAAATTGATAGATATTCTGTAGAAGCTGTACCAGGAGAGCAGGTAACCATTACACGAAAGACAAGAGGAGGAAATAAGAAAACATCTCTTAAAACCACAGATATTGTAAACTTGACCATTCCAGGTTCTAAAGTAAAAAAATTAAAAATTCTCAAAGTCTTGAAAAATCCATCAAACAAGGACTATGAAAGACGTGGAGTAATATCAAAAGGCGCAATCTTGGAGACAGAAGCTGGCCAATGTAGAGTCATCTCAAGACCAGGTCAAGACGGCGTAGTAAATGCGATTTTGATAAAGTGATACCATGAAAGATTACGAACATGTCGTAGTCTGGCTTGATTATTTTAACAAAAATATACCAAAAAAAATGGGAAGAAGAGTTTCTCGCGAGAAAAGTATCTTTGATCCATCTTTGAATGAATTAATTGATGCGGCAAAGGCAGCAGGTCTAGAAACTACAGAGACAAATGATCAAGCAAGATTTCCAAGAAGGCCTTATGTAAGGTCAGGATATATTGCAGTTGCCAAGTCTAAACCTAAAACAAAAATTATTTCTACAATATCTGAAAAAATGGTTGCAAAAAGAGCCAAACAATCCAAGTAAATATCGTTTATAGCTTGCAGCTAAAGTAATTTTGACAGAACTCTA
>JAGWGS010000160.1 GCA_028867235.1 Nitrososphaerota archaeon
ATGAAATTAGTACATCCCTGTCAAATATTCCTGATATGTAATCTGTAAAAAAACCTACATCATGTGAACCTACATTATTTACTGTAACATTTACTATAAAGTGATCACCCACATGTAAAATTTTCGGGTTAGTAGTGATATTTGTCAATGTTATATGATTAGAAGTATCACTGATTGAATTTGATATAGTATAAACTCCAAGTATCACTGATAACGATATTATTACAACTATAGCAATTATTAGATTTATTCTTTTTAACACATGATTAATTTATAATTTTGATTAAAAAATATTGTTGAACTATGTTCCATATGAAAAGGTGCATGAATTCAAATAATATTTCACAAGTAAATACAAACAACTTTTATTTATAACAATTATTGCCATTTCTATGAATTCATAAAATTCTAGTTTTTGCCTTGATACTTATTAGCATCTTGAACTATGATGTGTTGTATTGAACAAGTATGTTACAGTAGGGATAGTAATATCTATCGTAATATCCTCATTTGTAATAGGACAAAACTTTGGTGCCAAACCAAGCGTTTCTGAAAATACTTCTTTACAGTGGCCAAATATACATCAAAATGTAGAGACTGACTTCAACAGTGAAATCAAGTCGCCACAAATTGAAAATGAGTCCTTCATACATCCGTTTGCCGTTGTTATTGGTGATTGTCATATTGGCAAAATGGTTTTGATGTCTCCAACTTCAGTATGCAGAGGAGATGAGGGTACTCCGATTTACGTTGGAGATTACTCAAATGTACAAGATGGTGTAATTTTACATGCATTAGAAACTACGTTAAACGGCCAAAACATTGATGATAGAAGATTTTCTATGAATGGCGATAGATTGTCTGCAAATGATTCTAGATTTGATCAAGGCTATGCAATATTTGTGGGCGATAGAGTCAGTCTTGCACATGATTCCATGGTGCACGGACCAGCTTGGATAGGAAATGACACCTTTGTAGGAATGAAGAGTCTTGTATTTAATGCCAAAGTGGGAAACAACGTGGCAATTGGAGTCTCAAGTACTATAACAGGTGGTATAGTTATACCTGATAACAAATTTGTTCCACCTGGAAGCATAATTGTTACCCAACAACAAGCTGATGCTTTACCGTCTCGTATAGGCAGTCCATATGAAAACATCAACAAAGATGTAGTTCACGTTAATGAAAATCTGGCGGAAGCTTACAACCATCAGGATATAGAAAAAATCAAATATTATAGAGAAGTTTTGATGGAAGAAGAAGGGTTAGAAACTACACACCCATAATGTCTACATGTGCCTAAATCTATCTCCTGATACATTTTATCAAATTCTTTTTGTTTGAAAATCACAGTATACCATAAATCCTATAACATAGATTTTAGATGTTGGAGAAATAATTCATGATCAAAATAAAAAGAATTTATGAAGAATATTCTGTTGATGACGGTTTTCGAATACTGGTTGATAGACTATGGCCTAGAGGCATATCCAAGCCTCATGCACATGTAGATCTATGGCTAAAAGACATAGCACCAACAAATGAATTGAGAAAATGGTTCTCACATGATTCTGCCAAATGGAAGTCCTTTGAAATAAAATATCGTAAGGAATTACAAGAAAACAAAATGCTGGTGGGCACTGTCAAAGATCTTGAAAAAAAGCATCATATCATCACGCTACTTTTTTCTGCAAAAGATGAGCAACATAACAATGCTATAGTTTTACAAAGATTTGTACTTGATATGTGATTTTGTGATATGGCAACAATACAATGACTGAAATAATTCAAATGTTATAACAAAACATGGTACAAAATTTCCTGGGAGATCTAGTAAAGTCTATAATAACACTACTAGTAGTTATTGACCCCATTGCAAGTGTACCAATAATAATTGCCCTTACAGGAAAGATGGAAAAGAAACAGAGAACATCTGTCTCAAATGTGACAATAGTGACAGTAGCAATTCTGCTCTTTGTTTTTGCATTTGTAGGATCTACAATTCTTTCCACTTTTGGTATATCGATATTTAGTTTCATGATTGCAGGAGGAGTCCTTCTCTTTCTTGTATCTCTAGAACTTTTAACTCATGGTGAATGGAGATTTGGAAGCCAAAGTCTACAAGATGAATCTGGGATTGTACCACTTGCTTTTCCTCTACTTGCAGGTCCTGGTGCTTTGACTCTAGTCATACTGTCATTTGAAACCTATGGCATATGGGTTACCATAATCTCAATCGTTGTTGTATTGGGTATAACCTATGCAATTCTCAGATCAGTTGATCCAATATACCGACTACTTGGAAAGAGAGGTTCTATGATTGTAACACGAATATTTGCAATCATAATAGCAGCATTTGCAGTCCAGTTTGTGATTGATGGAATAAAACAAGTATTTCATTAAATTTTGGTATATGGCATAGGATGTCTTTTTCAAAATGATGTCTAAATGTAGTGTTATCAAAGATTAATATTCTAAAATAAAAAAAATAATTCATGTTTCCAGAACGTTGTTCTATACGGGAAAAGGGGCGAGACTGTCCAATGCCACCTGAATTTGCAATATCTGTCAAGTCAAATGACGGGGAGTATATGGTTGGAGTCACATGTGATAGACACAAAGCAGCATTTACGAA
>JAGWGS010000161.1 GCA_028867235.1 Nitrososphaerota archaeon
TAGTAACTAACGTCTTTAAGGATATAGACCAAGTCCGTGTCAAAGAGCTCAAAAAAGCACTCCAGATGTTAGGTGAAAAAGATGAACAAAAGATACGTATCATTGACCGGCTCACACAAGCAATAGTTGAGGATATAATGTCCATTCCAATGAATAATCTACGAAAGGCATCAGAACAAGGCGATTCTGAAATTCTAAAAACTGTTACAAAACTCTTTGATTACAAATCACGAGAGTAACAAATTATATTTGCTAAACAGGGTGTTTATGTATAATGTCTTTTCCTAACGTGAGACTGCGACGACTACGAAAGAGTGGTAAAATTAGAGAGCTCTTGGAAGAAGTGCGTCTGTCTCCAAAGGACCTGATTTGTCCCATCTTTGTACAAGAGGATTTGAAATCCAAAATTCAAGGAAGTTCAATGCCAGGCATGGAAAGACTCCCACTTGGAGATGTTGTATCTGAAGTAAACTCTATTGCAGATCTGAAAATTCCTGCGGTCATGGTATTTGGAATACCTTCACATAAAGATGAACATGGTACATCAGCTTTTATTCAAAATGGAATTGTACAAAAAACAATCTCTGAAATACGAAAAAACCTAGGAAATGATATTGTGATAATGTCTGATGTTTGCTTGTGCCAGTACACCAGTTCTGGTCATTGCGGACTAGTGAAAGGTGACAAGATAGATAATGATTCAAGTCTTGAAACTCTTGCAAAAGTAGCAGTCAGCCAAGCACAAGCAGGTGTAGATGTAGTATCACCATCTGCAATGATGGATGGACAAGTAAAGGCAATACGACAAGGTCTTGATGATGCAGGATTTACCGATGTTGTAATAATGTCGCATTCTGCAAAACACCGCTCATCTCTCTATTCTCCATTCAAAGACATGGCTCATTCTGCCCCACAGTTTGGAGATAGAAAGACCTACCAGTTACCGTACACCAATCCCAAAGAAGCAATGCGAGAAGTTGAGACTGATATCCAAGAAGGTGTGGATATTGTAATGATAAAACCGGCACTTGCATACCTTGATCTTATCTCTATGACAAAATCCAAGTTTAATGTACCAATTGCAGCATACAGTGTTTCAGGAGAATACGCTCTTGTCAAGGCGGCTGCAATGGCAGGCTATATCGATGAAAAAGAAGTAACATTAGAGATTCTAACTGCAATCAAGCGTGCTGGTGCTGATATGATAGTAACATATTTCTCAAAGGGTGCCGCAAAGACACTTGCAGAAAGATGAGAGAAGATCTAACTTTTGAGATAACTCGTGCATATGATTTGTTGCCACATGTAGTAGGTGCAAGCTGGGCATCTATATGGTTTAGAATCAACAAAATTAGAAAACCCACCAAAGAACAATTTAGAGAAAAAGTAGTAGAATATTTTAACATGCTAGAGCCTCTTACAAATGCATTTCCGCAAGATGCCTTGTTTCAAGAAATGATTGCCTATACAAAATACAAACATACTGACGAAATACGAAAAATATTGACTGGAAATAATTCTGAGATTGAAAAAAGATACAAACGTTACATAGATTACGGCTAGATCTCTTTCTTCAACTGATCGAGAAATTTTTTCATTATGTTGATTCTTTTTCTTGCCTCTGCTCTTCCAGTATTTGTATTCATAGTTTTTTCAAGCAGCAAAAGTTTTTTGTAAAAATGATCAACTGTCCAACTCTTATCGTCTGGAAAACGCCTTTTGCAAAAAGGATCATTGCTGTAATAAAATGGTCTATTCTCTGCTCCTCCTACAGAGAATGTTCTTGCTATTCCTATGGCACCAAGAGCATCAAGTCTGTCTGCGTCTTGCAGTATTTTTCCTTCAATGGTGGAAGGTGTAGCACCTCTTGAAAAGCTATGATCTCTTATTGCATCTGCTATTGTATCTATCTGGACTTGGGTGAAGTTATAATTTTTCAAAATTTTTCTAGATTTTTTTGCGCTATCTGTAGAAGATTCTTTTGATCGAGGATCTGATTTTGGATATGATATTATGTCATGAAGTAAAACTGCTGCAGTTATTACTTTCATATTGACATCTTCTTTTTTTGCAATGTTTTTTGCATTCTTGAGTACTCTCATTATGTGATTATAATCATGGGCCGGGTCGTTCGCCTCTAGTTTTTTCCTGATTGTTTTTTCTAATTTCTTTAGGCTCAACTTTTGCTCTTTTGCAGTAATTGATTTTATAAATTAGGTGGAACGCTGATTTTCTATATTGTACCTAAGAAAAATTCTGTAAATATAATCATAAAACACTAAAAATTCCAAACATTTTGCTCCATGATCTCAGTTATGCAAAAAAATACCGTCAAGTACAATATATTTATAAATTAAAATTGCGTAACTAATTTGTGAGCACAAAAGCGTGGAAATGTTATAGGTGTAACCTTACCTTTACTGATGAATCTCACGCTGCACTGCACGAAGATCTCTCAAGGCATCATGTGCGAGAGATCCAAATTGTAAAAGTGTAGAAACTAAAGTCATATCTATTAGGATAGGTTTTGTGTAAATCATGTCGTGGTCTAATCTATCAAAAATGAATTTTGAAGTATCTGAAGAGCAAAAAAATTTTCTTGATAAGGTAGACAGAGTATGTAAAT
>JAGWGS010000162.1 GCA_028867235.1 Nitrososphaerota archaeon
GTATTCATGAAACTAACCTGAAAAAACAGGGAGTGCTTGCACTAACATTTGTCAACTCATCTGATTATGACAAAATACAAGAGTCTGACAGGATAAGTATACTGGGACTATCAAACATGCAGCCCGGACAAAACATCAAATGTATACTATATCATAAGGATGGAACAAAGGATGAGATTGCACTAAAACACTCGTATAATGATTCTCAAATAAAATGGTTCAAGGCAGGATCTGCACTTAACATCTTGCGAGAAAGAGAAGCACAAGCAAACTAAAGAACTAATAATTTGGGTGACGTTTTATCGTCAGGGTTGAGTCATACATTTGATCCAAATGAGCTTTACAATCGGGTAGTTCATTATTACATTGACAAAAAAGGATACTCAAAAGAGCAAGCAAATTCCATCGCTAGAAAGGTTGTAGAGAGGGAAAAAAACAGACATACGTGCAAAAATGTCAAATGTGGTCATGGACTAGATGATCATATCAGGCACAGCGAGACTTGTCTGGTAATTGATTGTGAATGTAGAAAATTTGTTAGCTAGATACTTGTAACAATATCTTTCCGGTTTGGCTGCTGTCTTCCATTCTTTGATGGGCCTTCTTAGCATCTTTCAAGTCATATATGCTGTCAATTACAGGCTTGATCTTTTTTTGTTTCATGAATTTGTGTAATGAAACAAGCTGTGCTCTTGTTCCAAGATATCCTCCAATTATTTGAGCCTCTTTGCTATAAAATGATCTAATGTTTATTGTTGCATCACTGCCAGTTGTGGTTCCACATACAATCATCTTGCCTCTTATCTTCAAGACTTCAAGACTTGTAGGCCAGGTCTTTGCACCAACATGATCAATTACTGCATCAACCCCGTTGTTATCTGTAATCTTGAGTACCTCTGATGTAATATCACTTGTGTTTCTGTTTATTACAAAATCTGCTCCGAGTTTTTTTGCAAACTTTACCTTGTTTGAATCTGATGCAATTGTTATGACTTTAAGGCCCTTTGCTTTTGCAAGTAATATTGCAGCAGAACCTACTCCGCTATTTGCACCCCATATGAGAATGATGTCGCCTTTTTTACATCTTGATTTTTCAATCATGTTCCATGCTGTCAAATATGATATGTTTATTGCAGCAGCCTCCTTGTCGGAAAGTTCTGTTGGTTTTTTTATTATGTTCTTTTTTGGAACCTGGATGATTTCCGCATATCCTCCCTGATATCTACCAAAACCTCCAATTATTCCAAAAGATACACGTGGCATGTTGCTCTCAAATGCTGGATAGACAACAATCTTGTCACCTTTCTTGAAATTCCCAAATCCTTCCATGAGAGTTCCACAAATGTCACACCCAAGAATATGTGGAAATGTAACTGTTTTACCTGTAATTCCATTTCTAACCCATATGTCCAAGTGGTTTACTGCACAATAGTTCACCTTGACTAACACATGGCCTTTTTCAGGTATTGGGTCTGGAATATCTTCATATGATAAAACATCTGGGCCCCCATGTTCTCGTATGACTATTGCCTTCAACTATGTTTGACAAGAAAAATTGTTATTTAAAGAACGCCAATATTGTTCAGAAAACTTGTTAAGCAATAATGTCCCAAGAACTGTACCTTGGTAAAACCAAAAATTCTTGCATTTGCAGGAAGTACTCGTACTGATTCATTTAATAAAAAACTAGTAAAGATTGCAGCATCTGGTGCAAAAGATGCAGGTGCTGATGTAACTGTAATTGATCTTCGTGATTTTGTAATGCCTCTTTATGATGGCGATCTCGAACAAAAGGAAGGTCTACCATCTAATGCACGCAAACTAAAAGATTTGATGATATCACATCATGGTTTTCTAATTTCTTCGCCTGAATACAACAGTTCTATATCAGGTGTACTAAAAAATACTATTGACTGGACATCAAGGCCAACTGAGGGTGAACCGCCGCTTGCATGTTTTCAAGGAAAAGTTGCAGGATTGATGAGTACATCTCCTGGAGCACTTGGAGGCCTTCGTGGACTGGTACATGTTCGTTCTATTCTTGGAAATATTGGTGTACTTGCAATTCCACATCAAATTGCTATTTCTAAAGCACATGAAGCATTTGATATTGATGGCTTGCTAAAAGACAAAAAACAAGAGGATCAGGTAAAAAAAATTGGTATTGATGTTGCCAACTTGCTGACAAAACTAGTATCTTGAAATCTTATTTTGCATTGCTATCCATCTGAATTATCCCAAAAATGTTTCCGTCTGTGTCTGAACATAATGCAAAATGTCCTACTCCGGAAATTGGGAACTTGGGTGTATGCACTTGACCTCCACTTGCTGTAATTTTGGAAATATATTCCTCAATTGATGATACTTCAATTGTGTTTGTCATGCCTATCTGACCTGGCATTCTTCTTGCCATTCCTCCATTGATTCCAGGCTGTCTGTCATCTCCTGTTTTTATCATCCAATATTCCATTGGGCCATTCCACTTGGTAAATTCCCATCCAAACACCTCTTGGTAAAATTTCTGTGCTTTCTCGGGATTGTCTGATGGTATATCAAAATGTACTATACGTGGCATGATTCGTTAAATGATCTTCGTGCTATTAAACTTCCTAGAGTATGTTGTGC
>JAGWGS010000163.1 GCA_028867235.1 Nitrososphaerota archaeon
TTCATATTGTTCTCTTATGTGAGACTGGTTCTCCTCTATTGTTTTTCGAGCTTCATAAAGTTCAGTAATATCCTTTATCACGGTATTACTTCCAAGTACCTTGTCCCCATGACAAAAGGTGGTAGCACTTAGAAGACATGGAAAAATTGTGCCATTTTTTCTTTTGAACCAGATTTCCTTATTTTTGATATCAATGCCTTGTTTCCACGAGCTGAATATATCCATGAGTTGTGGAATACTTTGTTCTGCAGAATGTTCGAATATGGATTTACCAAGTATGTCATTTTTCTCATGACCCAAGTTTGATGCATAAGAATCATTACAGTCAACAATTAGTCCATTCACATCAATTGTACGCATCATGTCAGGCGAAGTATCATACAGACTACGGAATTTCTGTTCAGTTACACTTAGGAGATCATGAGTCTTTTTTAATTCGTCGTATTGTTCATTTATTTTTTCTCGGTCTCGTTCCATTTTCATCCTAGTATCATGTATATCCGTAATATCCCGAAGTGAAACAGTTCTACCAGTTACATTTCCATTTTCATCATACAGACTAGTTCCAGAGATAAGAGTTGGAAAAATACTTCCATCTTTACGTTTGAGCCATATTTCCAAATTAGATATTTTTCCAGTTTTCTTCCATTCCTCAATACCATCAGATAATGTATTACAGCTCTTTTCAGAAATGTGATCAGATACAGATTTCCCAATGATTTCTTCTTTAGCATAGCCAAGATTTTGTGCATATGATTCGTTACAGTCCAGTATTATGCCATCAAGGTTAATTGTTCGTAGAAGATCAGGTGCATGTTCGTAGAGATTTCGATATTTTTTTTCTAATGCCAAAAGATCATCATGTGTTCTTTTTAGATCGGTATATCGTTTGTCTGCTTGTTCTTCAGCAATATGCGCCCTTTGGAGTGTTTGTTTTAGTATGGAAATATCCTGTATTGTTATGATATAGTTACGTTTACCTGAGAATTCATTTGGTATAAGAGCACCTTTACATAAACCAAAAATGGATTGTTTATTTTTTCTAATTATTTTTATTTCAATTTGTGGTCCTATTCCTTTTTCCATCATTTCTTTGAAGCCATTTAATGCAGTAATTTGTGAATCTCCAACAAGAAAATCAAAACAGGATCTGCCTAACACCTCATCTGTCGTATAACCTAGATGGTCTAGCATGTGTTTATTGATATCAAGAATTATTCCTTTTTCATCTAATATACATATAAGATCTGGAGATATTTCATAAAAAGTTCGATACATACTACTAAGTGAATGCGGGATCATTATGATCAAATATATCAGTTGGAATAATAAAGTATTATGCTCATTGTCCGGTTTATAACGTACAAGTATAGATATAGTATAGTACTTACAGTACGACTCTAAGGTTTCATAAGCTTAAATCAAGTACATTGTATTATAATGGATTTTTTAAAATTTTAGACTAATAATTGTGCATGGTACTGGATAGACAAATACACAACTTCTTTACTGCAAGCACATAATATTTACAAATATCGTCAGTTTTATCATCAACATGAAATCATAACATATCCAAAGATAGAAGTAATTTCAGCACAAACATGAATGTCAACATACAATAGATATATCAATCAATTAGAAATGACAAAAAAAGATGAATCAGTCAAGTCTTGCCAAGACAAGATATACTATTCCAGTAATACTCTTTGTGATAGCAATTGTTGCGTACTCGTATAATCTTGAAGGCCAACCAAGACATGGAGATGAGATAAACTATTTGGGTTGGGCAGGAAACTACATCCACCTTGTAAATAAGGGAGATCTTGCAAATCCATGTTTGGTTTCAATTGATAATTGTAGTTTACTGTACCACATACCTGCACATGGTGCAACGTATAGCCCACTACGCATGATATTGATTGGGCTTCCATTCAGTCTTGCACGTCAGGATACTGGCAACTATTACGATTGGTCATGTTATTGGTTTTCTTGTTATGATTTTCACAATGCTCCAACCATACAACAGATGACTGCAGGTAGGTTGTTGTCCCCAGTCTTTGGGGCACTGACTGTAATGATAGCATTTCTAATAGGCAAGATGCTTTTCAACAGAAATACGGGAATTGTATTTTCCAGTTTCTTTTTGTTCTACAACTTATGGGTGTGGTATAGCAGAACAATAATGACAGAGGTGCATTACATTTTCTTTAGCATGTTAGCATTATTGCTTTTGCTTCATGCCTTTAGAGCAGGACATCTTAAAATCAAATATCTAATTGCTGGTTCCATTGCATTTGGTTGCGCACTTACTTCAAAATTGTTATCAGTAGAATTTGCAATATTATTTGGTGCAATCATTTTGTATTTTGGGATTCAACAAACACATGGAAACAATGGTAGAAAAATCGTTAAAATGGTTGTCCTAGTTTCATTATTTTTCCTAGTCTCAATATTAGGATTTTTGTTGACAGAACCAGGATTTTACAAAAATCCTGTTTTACAGATAATTTCCATGAAATATGATATGGACAATTATAACAGAGATGTATGGTTTATTGCATATCCTACCGTTGGAGGAATACAGCCCGTACGAATGCTTACACTATTTCACTATACTT
>JAGWGS010000164.1 GCA_028867235.1 Nitrososphaerota archaeon
CTTTTTTCTCTCTGCCTGGATTATCTTGCCATCAACCCCTGACAATCCTACTGCATTGATTCCATGCTTTTGAAGCATACCTACTATCATCTTGTTTATCTTTCCTGACATGACCATCGTGAAAATCTCTGCAGTCTCCTTGTCAGTAAATCTACTCTTGATTCCGCCCGGTGATACTATGAATTTTTGCTCCTTTCCTAGCGCTTCTGATATCTTGGTTACTTCTTTTCCTCCGCCGTGTACAAGAATTAGTTTTTCTTTTTCTGATACTTGCTTGATGTCTGATATTGTAGTGGGATGAAGACCATCTACCACACTTCCTCCTATTTTTATTGTAATCATTTTTCTATACTGGAGTTAGCGGAGAATATGAAATTCCTTCCATCTCGTTGAATCCTGCCATGACATTCATGTTCTGGATGGCAGAACCTGCTGCACCCTTCATGAGATTGTCTGATGCTGATAAGACTACGAGTCTGTTATTGTCTTCATCAATGTCAAACCCAACATCACAAAAGTTCGAACCTACTACAAACTTTGGATCTGGGAATTTGTAAAATCCTTTCTTATCCCTGATTAGTCTGATAAATCTTTCATTCTGATATTGTTCACGGTACATCTTCCACAAGTCCATCTCACTTACTGGTTGCTTGAGAAAGACATGGTTTGTACACAATATTCCCCTTACAATATCTACTGCATGTGGACTCATTGATACTTTGATTTTGCTTCCTGCTGCCTGACTTAGTTCCTGCTCAATCTCACCTGTATGTCGGTGTTTTGCTGGCTTGTATGGTCTAATTACGCCTGACCTCATGGCATGGTGTGTACCGGAAACTGTTCCAGCGCCTGCACCTGAAGAGCCAATTTTAGAATCAACTATGATGTGCTCAGTATCAATTATTTTCTTTTTGATTAGTGGATACAATCCAAGAATTGATGTTACTGCCATGCATCCAGGGCAAGAGACTATCTGTGATTTTTTTATCTCTTCTCTGTGAAGCTCTGGTACTCCAAAGACTGACTTTTCTAACAACTCTGGATGTGGGTGTTGCCATCCATACCACTTGTCATAATCTGCAGGGTTGTGGAGCCTGTAATCTGCACTAAGGTCAATTACCTTCATTCCTCTATCGTATAATGCCTTGACAATGTCTACTGCAGTTCCATGTGGTACTGCCGTAAAGACCAAGTCACACTTGTCTGTTAGTTTATCATAATCTAATTCTGAAAATGTAAGATCTGTAAATCCCTTCAAGCTTGGCTGAACTCGAGATATGTATTCTCCAACATATTGTCGAGAAGTAACCATTGTAATTTCTGCATGTGGATGACTAACAAGTAATCTGAGTATTTCTCCACCGACATAACCTGATGCACCGACCACACCTACTCTCATAGATACTTTCCTACCATGATACAGTATAATTTAAACTCTAAATTTTTTTTCAACTTTTAGATTTTTATCGCTTGGCGTAGATTATTGCGTAATCGATCATTTCTTTTGGTATATTTTTCTTGGAAACTTTTGCCATTCCCTTGAATTCTACAGTATTGTTTACTTCGTGTACCACAAATCCACGTTTTTCGTCTTCCATGACATCAATTCCGAGTATCCCGCCTCCTACCGCCTTGGATGCCTTCATGCAAATGTCTTCCAATTCCTTTGTTATCTCACACGCAATGGGCTCTGCACCAAGTGCAATGTTTGTCTTGAATCCTCCTGATGATGTTCTATACATTGCAGCGATCAGATTGTCTCCTACTGATATTGCCCTGATATCCCTTGGCGGGCGTGAAACTACTTCCTGTAGATAGTATATTCTGTCTAGAGGGCCATCGTTTAGTTCTCGCACCTCCATTATAGCATCTGCAGTCTCTCTGTCCCTCAAAGGCACTATGCCTCTTCCCCAACTGCCTATGATTGGCTTTATAACAAGTGGATATCCGTGCTTTTCTAATGCCTCCACTGCAGCCTCTGATGAGAATGAAAAGTATGTTTTTGGTGTTGGCACATTGTGCTTTTGCAACAACAAAGATGTAATCATCTTGTTTCCACAATTGTTTGCTACTTCGGTTCTATTGAGTACTGGAATATCTAAAAATTCAAGAGCTGCTGTAAAATGAAGACCACGAAAGTAACTTACGCATCTTTCTAATACTACATCCCCGAAATCGTAGTCGCTTCTCTTACTTTCAGTGGTAAATTGGGTAGTCTTTGCATCGATCATCTTCGTATCGTGTCCTAACTCGATTGCTTTTTGCTCGAGCATCTTCTCTTCTAGTCTTACTCTATCAAACACGATGCGAACCTTGGGCATTTACTCTCCCCAATCTTCGCCGACTTTCTCAGCATGCTTTAATTCGCAAACGTTACCATTTTTGGAAGCAATCTCAAAATCTGCTCCACAGTCTGGACATGAGACTAGCTCTCCAACACTTGCATCGTCTGGAATTTTTATTGTTGCATCACATTCTGGGCAATTCATTCTTTGATCATTCACCTCTTTTTTAGTAATTTATTAGCTTCTGTTGATTGAAGCCCCCACAGCTCAACGAATCCTTTTCCAAGAGTTTGGTCAAAAGTAGAACCAGCTCCA
>JAGWGS010000165.1 GCA_028867235.1 Nitrososphaerota archaeon
ATGAAAAATTATGCCAAGTTGAAAAATCCAAAGAAGAATTCATCACAATGATGACGCATGAACTAAAAACTCCTCTAGTGCCAATAATTGGATACGTTGATCTACTTCTTACTGAATCTTTTGGGGCTCTCACGGAAGAACAGAAGAAAAAATTACGTCTAATACGAACAAATTCACAATACCTAACTAATCTCATATCTGACATGCTTGATGTACAAAAAATTGATCTTGGACAGCTCAAACTTACAATGAATAGGAATAATCTTCAAGAAATTATACTACAAGCGATTGAGGGAATTCGACCTGATATTGAGAAACACAACATCACGTTATCTACAAATCTTCGGCCTGATCTATTCTATGTATGTGATAAGTTAAGAATGATCCAAGTCATAAACAACATACTCTACAATGCACTAGACTTTTGTACTAAAAATAATGGTAACATATCTATCAAATTGTATCTAGATGATACAAATTATAGAATAATAATAAAAGATAATGGAATTGGAATGCTACAAGACAATCTTGAAAAAGTGTTTGTAAAGTTTTACCAGATTGATACATCTGTGACAAGGGAGCATGGAGGTTCTGGCCTTGGACTTGCTGTATGCAAAGGAATTGTAGAAATGCACCATGGAAAGATTTGGGCACACTCTGACGGACTAGGAAAAGGAACTGAAATCCACATATCTCTTTCTGCCGTCTGATGAAATTTACCTATTTTTGATCATTTTCTTAATATTGCCTATTTTGAATACTTGATCTGTGAAAGCATTAGTCTATGAAAATTATGCTCCTGATGACGATTATAGAAAAATTTTAAAAATAATGGAGATACCTGACCCAAAACTAAAACCAAACGAAGTAATCTTCAAGGTAGTTGTAGCAGGATTAAATCATGATGACATATGGGGAATGCGGGGAAAACCGATTCAGATACCTATGCCACACATTTCAGGTACTGATGCAGCAGGTGAGGTAGTGGCTGTAGGATCTGATGTTACTACCATAAAAGTTGGAGATAGAGTTGTCTCGCATGGAAACTTGTCATGCCGAGTCTGCATTGATTGTACTGATGGCAGAGAATATGACTGTAGATATAGAAAAGTTTGGGGATTTCAAACAGGCCCATTATGGGGAGGATATTGTGAGTATACTCATCTTCCAGAAGTAAATGTAGTCAAAATACCTGATAATGTGTCATATGAAGATGCAGCAGCTGCATCCATGACCATGACAACTTCATGGCATATGCTTGTAGGCAGGGCAAAGATAAGGCCAGGACAAACAGTATTGATAATGGGAGGAGGTTCAGGCATGGGAACATTTGGAATCCAAATTGCCAAACTTTATGGATGTGATGTTATTGCAACTGCAAGTGGCAGCAAACTTGAAGAATGTCTTAAACTTGGTGCAGATTTTGCAGTAGACCACAGAAAAGAAGATTGGAACAAACAAGTATTTGCAATATCTAAAGACTTGGCAAAACAAAAACATACTAGTCCTGGAATTGATGTCATCTTTGAACACATTGGAGGTTCACACTGGAACAAGGAACTTGCATTACTCAAATATGGCGCAACTCTTGTCACAACAGGTGCTACAACTGGATATGATGTAACATCTGATCTCCGACACATATTTTTCAAGGGAACAAATATTCTTGGTTCTACACAAGGAACACGTGCAGAATTAGAGGCTGGAATTCACTGGATGTCAAAAGGAAAAATAAAATCAATCGTTGATTCAATCTATACATTTGAAAATGCTGTGGAAGCGCATACAAAGATGTTAAAAGGCAATCTCTTTGGTAAAATATTGATGAAGCCTGCATAGAGGATCTACATCTTTACCATATCTTTTTAGACTAGGAATGTTCTACCTATGACAAGTATGTATGCTAGATTATTGGTCATCTTGATTTTGTGTACGTCTCTAATTCTATTTACAAATCCAGTACATGCACAAACTCCTACCAAATTCTCCACAAAAGGAGTCATATCTGAAAGCAGCAACTTTCATGGTGTCATACTCTGGACAATAATTGACAATAACAAAGGCACTATGATACTTCAATCTCCTGTAGGTAGGGATCTGGTACACGTATCTATTACACCAAGCACCACTTGTGATTCTTCAACACCTATCTGTCTCTTCTCAACAGTGATTGATTCGACTGATAGTAATGTCTTCAAGACTGGGGACACTTCAAGGATCTCAATTAACCTTGACTCTAAACAAGAATCACTTTCTATGCTAACTGGTGTTCTTGCAGGTTTTGACACGTCAGTTGATCTGTCTAATACATGGATTCCACATTCTGTAACTAATTCTACAAAACACTATCAAATTGGACTAAACGAATCAATAGGCATTACTGCAAAAAGCTGAAAAACTGGGGATTTTTTTATCTATCTATTCTTGTTGTTTAACGACTTTTTTTAGATTTCTTACCCAACAATGAAGTCAGAAATGTGCTATTGTCCAATGATGGATCACTTTTTTGTGCCTCTCTTATAGCTCTTATGAATTTCTGAAATGCCTCAACTTTGACAGTTATTGTCTTGTATTCTTT
>JAGWGS010000166.1 GCA_028867235.1 Nitrososphaerota archaeon
CGCAAACATCTACTTTACAGGAAAGCATGATCTTGTAATGCGAAACTATAGGGCATCTGACGCAATAGCGCTTGCAACATTTTACAACATTCCAATACTTGTGCGCAAAAACTTGCTCAAAGAAAAGATGGAAGCTTAGGTCAAAACCTTGTCTAGTTTTCCTTCTTGTTGAGCTATTCTTAGTTCCATTGCAATTCGTCTGCCCACTCCAAAAGTCTCGCCGTACTTGTATTTTGTATATGGGCTTGTGGTAGCAAGAATTGGATTTCCTGGAACTCTAAGTGATACATCATAGACTATAATCTCCAAGTCTCGTGTTATGACACTCTGCAAGGAAAACGGTCCAATTATTCCTGGTGCATATTCTTTTCTTACTGCATTGACAAACTTGTCGCCAATGTCGATTACTTTTTCAAGAAGTGACTCTCGGATGCTTGCAGGTGTGTGTCCCACCTCGATATTTTGAAGTTCAATGTCTGTCTCTAGTTGCTGTTTTGCAGGAAGAGATACAAAATCATGCAAGTTTGTCTGGAGTCTTCTTTCTATTCCAAGAAAATCTACTTCTTTTGATATTGGCGTGTGGAAATAATTGAAATTAAAGTATGTGCCTACAACAAATTCTTCTATGCTGGCAGTCTTGAGGGCTTCTCTTGAGACTAGTCCCTGTCGTATCTTTGTCTCTGTCTTGTCCTTGTATTCAGCATATGATGATACATTGAAAAAGGCTCTTTCCAGTTTGCGTTTTTTTTCTTGAACCTTGACAATTACTGGCCTGTCGATATCTTTTGGGTCTTTGTATAATCTTGGCAGTCTAATCTTTGCTTTTTGCAGCAAGTAGTACTGATTTTTCTTGTTTGCTCTTTCTTCTGCTTGAAATAATGCCCTGTTTCCAAATAGAGGAACCTTGAATTTGTTTTCCACTCCCTCGTACCCAAGATATGCAGTAAGTGCCCGGTGTGGAACAACTATGGTGCCTGCATCTCTGAGTCTTGCTTGTATTTTTGGTGACAGCATGTCTTGGAACTTGTTTACTATGATGATTTCATCTGCAATTCTTGAGAATCTCTTGTATGGTATCTCTCTGCCTTTTTGACAAACTACTATAGTCTTGAAACTCTCATCTTTTGCCCCATCCATTATCTCAAGGGCCGAATGGCTCCCAAGTGCCCCTATTGTGATATCTGGATAATTATTTGCAATATCTAAAATCTCTGATTTTTTTATCACGCCGTATCTATTTTGTATGGGTAAAAAAGCGTTCTGTCCTGAATCTACATAATTTGAAAAAACATATTTGAAAATGTTTTTCTTGAAAAACCTTACTTGAGTTCTTCTTTATCCTTGAAATCCTTTAGTTCTTTTTCTGATTCCAATCTGCCTTTCTCAAACTCGCCTTTTGCCTTGCCAAAGGTTCGTGCAAGTTCTGGAATCTTTTTTGCGCCAAATATTAAAACCCCTATGATTACTACGGCAATTATTACATTTTCATATGCCATTGGTGGCTTGAATGCGGCATCTTAGGATTTAAGTGTTGCAATGTTGCGTGCCTGTTTTTCTGATACCATCATGCCTATGAGATACAACACAATCATGGGTCCTGCAACAAACCACATTGTGACTCCGCTTCCATCAGGGGTTATTGCAGCTCCCAGTATGACCATTGCAATTGCTGCATACCTGATGTTGTTTCTCCAGAATTTTGGAGAAATCAGACCTGATGCAGTAAGTGCATACATGATTAGAGGCAATTGAAACGACACCCCAAATGCAAGTATGAACTGGAGAACAAATGTGATAAAATCCATGATATTCAAAAATGTAAGCAACTCTGCAGACTGGCCATATTTGTAGAGAAATTCCAGAATGTATGGAGTTACAAAAAAATATGAAAATAATCCGCCTATTACAAAAAGAACAATTGCAGGAATTGTTATGTTTCTAATTATTAGAACCTCTTTTTTGTGCAGAGCCGGTGACAAAAAGCCCACAAATTCTTTTACTATGACAGGCATTGCAAATACCATTCCTAGCAATATTGCAATGTAAAACTGGGAAAAAAATGCCTGGCCTGGTGCTGTTTGAATAAGTTGTACTGTTGATGGCAAAAGGTGATGTTTCATTGATACTGTAAGCTGCGCTGCCATGTTGTTAAACGGACTAAATGTTGGATAGTACAGCTTTATTCCGTTGTACATAAATGGAGTTAGATGAAAACTGAGGATGAAAAATGATATTGCGCCAACTGCAATGGCTGATCGAAATACTCTTTTTCTGAGATCCTCAAGATGTTGCATAATGGTCATTGGCTTATCCATTATAGATCACAAAATGGGCTCTTCTGTATTAATAGTCTATTACTGGATATCTTATTTTCCGGGAATTGGAAGAATCTTGCTTGATGGAAGGTTGCTATTTTCTTGTTCCGCAACACTAAAGTTTTCAAGCTCTAGTGTAAGTTCAGTACTTACCTCAAAGTTGTCACCAAGTTGAACTGCCAAGTCTGCTATCTCATTTGGTGCATATATCTCGCGTGAGCCTTTTAGAAATATTCTGGAACCCTTTTCTGCAGG
>JAGWGS010000167.1 GCA_028867235.1 Nitrososphaerota archaeon
CATCTTCCAAAGTATTAATCGCAAATCATTCAGACGATTGGTCTCTAAAGGGATTAGGATTGAAGCCCTGTGACAGTGAAATGCCTTTTGGAATTGCAATACTGCAAGGAAATTATTTACAAAATAACATGACCACATCTAAACTTCTTTCACTTTATCGGAATGGACCATATTATTGTCAAGTAATTTACTATATCAAGAGTTACATTTTTCAGCCCTTGACTGATACAGCTATGTTTGAAGATGGATCTGTAAACTATTCTTTTGAATTAGTACGCCATCTTTCATTCTATGGTTATTTTGTTGATGACCAGTTTCAAAAATTCCCTAGTGGACAATATACTATTGTAGGTGGTGATGAATGGGGGCATGTTGTAATACGACATTTTGTAGTTGATAACTATGATGGATAAGAAAATGAAAACTCTACATCTTGCAATAACGGCGATTCTGATAATTAGCATGTCTTCTATGTTGATATCAAATGTAGAAGGGCATGGGGTACAATCACCTCCATCAACGGTCATATCTCCACTGAGAATGCTTGAAGATGGCTACTCCATAAAGGATGTAAAATGTAACTTGGGTTTATGGCTTGTAACAAAAACAGAAGATGGTTCTCCAGCATGTGTCAGACCTGATACTGCATACATATTGATTCATCGTGGTTGGGCAAAGGAAGTATCTCAGACGTCACTTTACACTATACCCACTATCTCATCTACATCATGTGATGTTCCCTATCCTAAATCAAATACAGGTGTTGCAGTATTATATATGACACCTAATTCAACAGGAAAAATTTGTGCAACATATCACAATCCAGATTCTCCTACACCATCTAGCATCAGTGTTTTTGTCGCAAAAGATATGCAACAACAAGCAGGTGAAATCATTACCTCTACATATCCAAATGTTGTTCCAACAGGAAATAGCACAATAGTGTATGCCATTAAAACTGGAAGTCAGGCAGGGCTCTACGGTATGTCCTTTTTTTGTGAAAGTATTCCATTTGCAGTAGGTTATGACAATCAATCAAGAATAATTTTGGATGACTTTCCATGGCTCTATAAAAATGACATATGTCTTTCCCAGACCAATGTATTCCAAATCACAGGTTTGAGTGGAATCCATGTAAAATATGTGACCCAAGTACACCGGGGTTAATCACAATGATCATCTTAGAGAGTGAGAACTGTTTATTTCCAGAGTCTAGCAACAATCAATGTTTAGATCCGCGTTTAGTTGACCAAAATATTAGTATATTGGCAGACACGAATTCACCATGTTTCAGTCTGCGACCTACCATGTTTTTTGCAGATGGTAAAAATAGACAAAAGATAAGTTTCAAAATGATAGAATGAATGTTATCTTGAAAATATTGTTTAGTCTTTTAGAGCGACATAAACTATAAAACTTGGGGGGGGGGTTAGGAATTTGACTAGGATGCAAATGAAAGAAATTGACACATCCCCATCTGGCGTATGTGACACCACCAAATGTAGAAGTTGTGCACATACAATAGAAGAACATTATCACTTGAAATCTGGTGGGTATAGTTGTATTGGCAATGGTGGGAATTGTACTTGTATATCATTTATGGTGGCAAAGGTATGAATGGAAATTAGTTTTCGAAGAATATTACTGTGAAAATATACGTCAGTTTTTTAACCAATTTTATCAATATCACACATATTGATAAAGACTAAAACTATTGTTAGGATTTCTACGTTATCACTTCTTGTGATTGGCATAGTCTTTGCATTCTTGTCAATTTATGTAAGATCCACAAGTCAAGGACCAATTCCAGAACTTGTAGATAAGGACACGCTTATCATAATGATAAAAAAATTCAGCCCTGATCTATCAATCTATGACCTCAACAACATGGAATTGTTACACATACACAAAACAGGCCAAGTCTACGTAGTTGATCAAAACACACTACTAGATACAGACCTGTACCAAGAGAACCTACCAAACTATCCACATGACCAATACGTGTGGAAAGTACCGTTCCCAGAAGAGGCAAATGCTGGAGGACAAGTCGGCAGTGCAATTTATGATGCGTCTAGCGGAACAAGACTTGGTGATGTTTTTCCTAGTGCTGATTGTCCGCTTGGAGGTCACGAGCAATCAAACAATGGTCGTGAAATAGTTTACTTGGTTTACTATGCAGTATTGACAAATGGAAAAACTTCTTATGTAGACCCAACACTCAAAGGCACTTTTCTTGGAAACAAAGCAGAGTTTGAATTAATCAACAAGACGCAAAACTTTCCAGAGATATCTATGATGCTGCATATGTATAGCCATGTATGTGTCGATTCATTTCCAACTGATTGGTATTTCAAAAATGATCCCAATTTTCCTGACAGTAAAAATGATGTAGAATATCTGGCCATGGGCAGAGGAATCAACAACCAGATAATCATTGTGGACAAGTTTGATTCTGAAAATAGAAACATAGGGAGAATACTTTATTGTGGAACCGATGCGTC
>JAGWGS010000168.1 GCA_028867235.1 Nitrososphaerota archaeon
GATAAAATACAAATGCTTTACCTCTCTTCCAGCCTTCTACTGGTTTTACTCTTAATACGTCTGGGCCTAGTGATGTACAAATCTCTACGCAGAGTGCACATCCTATGCACATTTGTTCGCCTATATCTGGAATAATTCCAACTGGCATGTCAGTACTTCTAGAAAAGATCTTAATATAACTTGCTGAAAAATGACGTGTTATAACGGCGTTTGGGAATTTTATAACACCGTTAATTGTAGATCGAGTTATTCTAAATCTTTAGAATATCAACTTCTGGATCGAGATGTTTTTTTATAATTTATTATTAATTCAAATATCATGGGAAGTAAAATTCACTGTGCACATATTTTAGTCGAGAAGCTTAGTGTAGCACAGGATCTAAAGACAAGAATTTCAAAAGGTGAAAGCTTTGCAAATCTTGCCAAAGAATTTTCAATCGATGTTTCAAAAAAAAGGGGTGGAGATTTGGGATTTTTTTCAAGAGGCGCAATGGTATCAGAATTTGAAAAGGCAGCTTTTGCATTACAAAAGGGGCAGGTCTCAGACATTGTAAAGACTCAATTCGGATATCACATAATAAAACGACTAGACTAGTGGGATCAGATTTGAAGGAATAACAAGTTTGCATGAGTCATTTGGTATATTCATAATTATTCCATTTTTACCATGCTCAAGAAGAATTTTCTTGTTATTTTTTGTTTCAACAAGACGTTTACCTGTATGAGATAAGATCCATCCCTCCTCCTTTTTGTATCTGACCATACTTGCAACAACCAAATATGATCTAGTCATCTTTGCTATACTCGCAAGCAACATTATGATAGACATGACTGTCTTGCCAATATTCTTATTTTTGTTTAGCATGTTGAATAATCCATTAATGGAATCAACTATGATCATGGTCTGAGACAGACTAGCCTTAACCAATATCTCTTTGAGCACTGCATTAAGAGTCTCGTTAGTGGGTTGAAACAAAGTCACGTTTTTTTGTGTCTCAAGTATTCCAGATACTACATATCCGCTGTATAACAAATCAAGGTCCAGATACAGAACATCAAGTTTTGTATCTTGAACCAGTTTTGAGATAAATCCAGCTTTTAAGAATGGATCAGAGTAAAATATTGAATTGATAAGATTTTGTTCTAGCATTGTTTGTAGATTCAACGTGGATTGCAAGTCATCGCTAGGATTTTTAAACAATATAGAGACTAGTAGATTGTAATATAATAATGAATTTAGATTATTCCCAGGACTTTCCATACAAAGAAAGGATCTATCTAAACAATGCATCTACCTCCAGAATGCCAAGATCAAGTATTACTGCAATGAGTGATTTTCTCATAAAATATAGCGAGCTTGGACCAGATTCTGAGGCTTCAGATAATTACGTAAGGGAGAGACTTGCTAGCCTTCGTAAAGAAATTTCTGAATTGATAAAATGTAGGCCAGAAGAAGTCGTTCTCACTCAAAGTGTAACGGATGGAATAAATTTCGTTGCAAACGGATTGAAACTAAATTCAAATTCCAATGTAGTCATACGCGGTTCTACTCATGAGCATCCTGCCAATCATTATCCATGGGTACGGATGGGACAAAAAATTGATCTTAGAGATTTATCCATAGATGAAACTGGTTATTTTGAGTCTGATTCTTTTACAAAAACTGTTGATAAGAATACAGGCCTTGTCGTTCTCAGTCATGCATTGTTTAATACCGGAGCAATAATTCCAATCGAGGATATTGGCAAAACACTTTCAGAGAAGGGTATACCCTATTTTATTGATGCAGCACAAACAGTAGGATGTCTTACTGATGTTGATGTGACTAAAATAAAATGTAATTTTATGTCATTTAATGGCTCAAAATGGTTATGTGGACCAATGGGAATGGGTATCTTTTATTGTAAAAAAGATTCAGCAGATCTTATCGAACCATTGCAAGTTGGCGGAGAATCTGCATTGTTTCATGAAAACAAAATAGTGCATAAAGAAATGCCTGCTAGATTTCAGGCGGGTTTTCGTAATTGGTCAGGTGTAGCTGGTCTTGAGGCATCAATAATTTATCTGAAAAAAATAGGAATATCAAAAATAAGAGAGAGCAACATAAAACTGGCAAATCTTCTACGAGATGAGATTTCAAAAATAAGAGGTGCTGCCCTGTATGGCCCAGAAGAGCCAGAAAAACGCACTAGCATAGTATCATTTTCAATTCAAGATCAAGATTCAAAGACATTAGTTGCCCGACTTGAAAAAATGAACATAATTCTTGCTGTAAGAGATATTTTTACCAAAAAGATTGTAAGAGCTTCTCCACATTTTTACAATACAGAATCAGAAATTTACAAGGTTATAGATGCTATAAAAAAGAACTAAAATTTCTCTTGTTCTTCAATTACCATCATAGTCAAGGTAGAGTAAACCTTGTCGATTTTTCTTATTTTATTTGTAATAATACTTCGTAAAAGATCCATTGAATCAGCGCTAAT
>JAGWGS010000169.1 GCA_028867235.1 Nitrososphaerota archaeon
AACATAAGAGGTAGTGCCAACCGCAGTATTTTTACCTTCAAATCCAATACTTTTTGCAAAGGCAAGCACTGCAGCCATTTGTGTGCCTCCTGCTAGCAAGACATTAGTGATGTCAGAAGCTGTACTAAGAATACCCGCAACAGATGGGATCATCGGATCTCCTAATTGCGAGATTACTTCAAAAGGATCTGTTGAATTCAACCTTTGCAGCGCATCTTTCACAACTTTATTTTTTAATTCTACTGGATTTTGTGGCATGCTACTACTAACCAATCCTGTAATACCAAGCCCTGCAAGTGTTCCCATTGCAGTTGTAGTACCACCAGGTATACTTTCTCCTATTATCAAGCAATCAGTTGAAGCTCCAAGAAATCTTCCAATTATTCGCCCATATTCTACTGCTTTACCAACGTCATCAAGACTAAGAGCAGGTTCTTTCCCAATATTTCTTCCATAACCTAAATTCATATCTATGAAAGGAAGTTTTGGAGATAATTTACTACCAGCATTTATTATTACACTTGGAATACTTGCTGCTTCCAGTGCAGTTTTTGTTAGTAGTGCAGGTGTTGGTTTTCCATCAGGAGTCATCGGAATGACAGATATGCTTCTACAATATCCATAGTGAATAAATTCTGCATCTGCTGGACCTGTGAATTTTATAAGATCTGGATGTTCACCAGCTATAGTTATTCCAGGTATTTCAGACGTTTCAGTATATGATATTACTAGTGAGAAAAGAAATTTTTTTTGTTCGGTTCGTTTGATAAATTCAATACCTTTTTTTGTATTTCCAAGTATTTCTATATCTGATATCAATCAATCACTGCCCATGAAATCTAAAAATTCTGATTCAGTCCTAGGCTGCAATACAAAATTTGTCTTTTTTTCAGTTCCAATGCTAGAGTATTGAGAATTTCCATAATCATGTCCCGGATACAATACCAAATTATCGTCAAGTTTGTATATGACATCAAATAAACTCCGATATAGTTCTCTCCCGTTTCCTCCAGGCAGATCAATTCTTCCACAATTCCCTACAAATAGAGTATCACCAGAGAAAATCTTGCCATCACCAATTAGACATATGCTATCTTTGGAATGCCCAGGTGTATGAATTACAACAAGTTCTGATTTACCAAATAATATTTTGTCCCCATCAGATACAAGAATATCATTTTTCAAGGTAGATGACTTGTGTTGTATAATTTTAGATTTTGTGTATTTGACTATCGCGTCATTTCCCACAGTATGATCAAAATGATGATGTGTGTTTATCACATACTTAATTTTTAGATTATTCTTTTCGATAATATCAATTACAAGATCTAGATCCCAAGATGGGTCTATTACAACAGATTCTTTTGTTTCCTCATCTTCAACAACATACGTAAAATTCTGCATGTTACCAACTTGAAGTTGATACACTTTCAAGACAATACACCAATTTCTGCCTCAGGAGGAATACCTATCTTTTCAACCACAATTGTGCCACACATATCTATACCCTTAGGCATTCCAATTTTCATTTTATGATAAGTTATAGTTAGATCAGCCTTTACACATTTGTCATGTACTATTCCAGTATCAGGATCAAGTCCCGATGGTACGTCAACTGATAATTTGAAGGCATTAGATTTGTTTATCAAATCTATTGCTGATGAATATGGTTCCCTAACCTTACCAGATATTCCAGTACCCAATATTCCATCCACTATTACATCTGCATCAAGTATAATTTTATCAGGATCAGAAGTAATGATAAGATTTATTGAGTTCATTTTTTCTAGAATTCTCCAATTAGAATTTGCTTCCTCTGTTTTTATTTTGTCAGGATGACCTAAAAGGACTACAGTTGGCTTACCATCAAATGCAGCAAGGTGTCTAGCAACAACAAAGGCATCACCTCCATTATTTCCCAATCCAGCAAAAACAAACATTTTCACAGATCGTAGATCAGGATAACGTTCAACAATATGTCTTGTAGTGATAGCTCCAGCATTTTCCATCATTAATTTTCTGAAGAAACCCATTTGGTGACCATTCTCTTCGATTTGCATCATTTGTTTAACAGTAATTTCCATACCAATATGGGATTTCATGTCAAATAAGGGCTTTACCAATGTACACAGATCAAAGAATTATTCAGACAATGGTTTACAATATTGTTGAACAGAGATCAGCTAGATTATCTAATTGAGAATGAACAAATGACCAGAATTTCATTTTGCAAAATAAGATTTCAGATTATTCAGAAATGATGTATGTAATCATGTATTTTTGTAAATTTTTATGCGGGAGAAGGGATTTGAACCCTCGAAATCCTAAGATACTAGCCCCTCAAGCTAGCGCCTTTGACCAGGCTGGGCGACTCCCGCACGCACTCTCTTCGATTCCCTTTGAGTTTCTTTAAGTTTTCTTGGCTGACAGCAAAAATTCAATAAACACCTAATT
>JAGWGS010000016.1 GCA_028867235.1 Nitrososphaerota archaeon
CATAGTCTATCTTGGTAACATCTGCTTCTTTTGGAATACTTTGCAGTATGGTTGCCATTATGTTTTGGGCTGGAGACACTTCACGTTGTGCTTGTTTTCTTTGCATTAAATCACTAAAGCGTAATTATGGCCTTCTTCTGTTCTTTTGTCAAGAGTCGGTACCCTTGCTTGTCGATTATAGCGACATTAATTCCGTCACCTGTTCCAATGTTTCTTGTAATTGCAGCTTTTACTGCCCTTAGGGCAACTACTTTGCCCTCTTCGACGGTAAGGCCATCGCGGTATTCGCTTTCCAATAGACCATATGCTACTGGAGAACCGCTTCCTGTTGTTACGTATGTTTTTTTGTCAAGTGAACCAAACATGTCAATGTTGTACAATGCTGGACCTTGTTGGTCATATCCCCCTACAAGGATGTCTGCAATGAATGGATAGTATCTATTTTGGAAAAATATCAAAGATGCAAGTCTTGCAAGCGACTTGATTGGTAGATACTCTTGTTTTTCAATTCTATGTATGTTTGAATGATATCGGAGCATGTCTGTGACGTTTTGTGCGTCTGCAACACCACCTGCGATTGTCATTCCTGCATGATTATCTATTTTTTGGATTTTCATTGTGTTGTTATTTGCTATGAAATATCCTGCGCTTGCTCTCATATCTGCGCACAAGACAACACCATCAGTACAGGCTATCCCTACTGTAGTTGTTCCATGGTATGTGTGTTGTTCAATATAGTCTGACAAATAACTTACTCCTAACTTGAGATACTTCGTTTGGGATATAACCCGCTTAAATAACTTTGTATTATATGACATATTGATAAATAACCAACTTTCAAGTGAAAACCATGGCTTCTCACATAATGGAGCTACCAAGGAAGATACTCATAGGTGAGAACAACATTTCTGACATTGGGGATTTTCTAGTAGGCCTTTCTGCCCCAAAGAGGGTTTCACTTGTTTCAGGCGACAAGGTACGAAAGATAACAGACAAGAAAATATCATTATCCCTTTCAGATTCCAAGATAAAGTATGTCTGGCATCGCAGCACAAGCAATGATGTAGATTCTGCAAAAAAGACACTAGAGGATATCAGAAAGGACAAGAGCGATCTAATAATTGGAATTGGGGGCGGAAGATCAGTAGATATTGCAAAGATGATAGCATTTACACTCAAAAAGTCATTTGTAAGCATACCAACCTCTGCATCACATGACGGAATAGCAAGTCCGTTTGTTTCATTGCGCGGCGACAAGCCCTATTCCATCATAGCTACTGCACCACTTGGAGTCTTTGTAGATATTGCCATACTGAAAAAGGCGCCAAGGAGACTTTTGGCAAGTGGTTGTGGAGACTTGATGGCAAAAGTTACAGCAGTGCGAGACTGGGAGCTTGCAAGAGACAATGTTGGAGAATATTTTGGGACATATGCTGCAAACTTGGCATCAATGAGTGCAAAGATTGTAATTGACAATTCTAGAGATTTCAAGAAAAAGCCAGATGTTCGCATGATTGTGGAGGCTTTGATAAGCTCTGGCGTTGCAGCATGCATTGCAGGAAGCAGCAGACCATGTTCTGGTGCAGAACATCTGTTCTCTCATGCAGTTGATCATCTAAAACCAGGTGTTGGTCTTCATGGTGAAAAATGTGGCATCGGTGCAATACTTGTTGCAAAGATGCAGGGACAAGATTGGAAAAAGATAATTCAAATGCTAAAAAATGTTGGTGCGCCAACCAAGGCAAAAGAGATTGGATTAGAACCAAGTGTTCTTTCAAAAGCACTAACTATTGCCCAGTCATTGCGACCTGAGAGATATACAATACTTAGTAAGAAAATCATGAATGAACAAAAAGCAATAGAACTTGCTAAAAGTACTGGTGTGTTATAGTTTTAGGCTGTCTTTTGCTGTGCAGGCTTGGCAACAGCTGGTTTCTCTGCTGGTTTGTCTTGTTTTGGTTTGTTGTACGAATCAACAAAGTTTACCTTCTCAAGTTTTGGAACAAACTTGAATATCTCATTTGCAATTGCACGCTTGACAATCTGGAGGCCTTCCATCATCATTGCCTCTTCGGGGATTGTGACATCAACTGCAGTTGCCTTGATCTCAAATTTTATCTTGGATTCGTCAATTGGGAATCTTCTTTTTAGCAGTCCCATGACTTTGTCCTGATCGGTATCTAGTGATTTTACAATATTGACATCATAAACAATTGTCTTTCCTGCAAATCTGTGGTTAAAGTCAATTTGCACTCTGCCTGATCCGATAAATCTTACAATTCCTGTTCTTTCATCCATTTCAATTGTGTCTCCAACTGAAATTTTTTCAGCATCTTCGCCAAGTTTGCGGAGAGGAATCATGCGAACCTTGCCAGAATCTCTTGTTCCAAATCCTTTCTCGGGTGGAACCTCTACTGTGAGTTTGTCTCCTGGCTTGGTATTTGCAAGTGCATCATCGAGTCCCTTGAGAACCCAGGATTCTCCTACGGAGATTAATCTTGGTTGATATTTTACATTTGGATCATGAATAGAACTTGATTTAGCGTCAGCTTCTCTTGTTGTTTCAAATACTTCGTTTGAATCCTTGACCTTGGCAGTATAGTCTACCAGTATCAAAGTTCCTTTTTGGAAAGTCAACGTGATCGATCCTTTAACTTCCTAATATTAAGTTAAAGCTAAAAGGACTATTTCAGGGCAATATTTTTAGATCTAGAGTGCCTTGAGTTTATCTTCTGCTACCTTGATTGCATCAGGATTTGTCTTGTGACCCATCATATCAAGTGTTGATGCAATTGCAGAGATTGTTCTCATTACATGATACTTGTGTACTTCACCCATGCATCCAACTCGAAATACTTTGCCTTTGAGTTCACCAAATCCACCTGCAACTAGAACTCGGAACTTTTCAGATAGTGTTCCTCGGAATGTTTTGTCATCTAGTCCCTGCAAATAGTTTAGTGCAATTACAACTGTAGATCGTGCATCCTCTTTTGCAAATGGAGAAAGGCCCATCGTACTTAGTCCACTGTATAATGCATCAGAGCAAACTCTGTGTCTTCGTATTCTGTTTTCAATTCCCTCTTCTAGAATGATATCTAGTGCTTCTCTGTATGCATAAAGTAATGGAATTGCTGGAGTAAATGGAGTCTCTTTTGTATCATCATAGTACTTGAAGTATCTTGCCATGTTAAAGTAAAATGTCGGTGGTGGATTTGCAATCATGTGTTTTTTTGCTTTCTGGCTTACTGCAATTGGAGATATTCCTGGAGGTGCTGCAAGTGCCTTTTGTGCTCCTGTGACACATACATCTACTCCCCACTTGTCCATGTGGAATTCTTCTCCACCAAGTATTGAAACTCCATCTACTACATAGAAGGAGTCATTTCTTGCTGTAAGATCTTTGATTTTATCAAGATATTTTACCATTGTACCAGTAGAGGTCTCATTCCATACAACATAGAATGCCTTGACATCTTTGTTGTTGTCAAATGCTTCCTTTACCTGATCAAATGTTGCATTTTGGCCAAATGGAGTTGTAAGACGTATAACATTTGCGCCAGCCCACTCTAACATTGTAGAGAGCCTGCTGCTAAATTCACCGTTAACTGGTATTATGACCTTGTCGCCTTTTTTTACCATGTTGACAACAGAGGCCTCAACTGCGCCGGTTCCAGATGCACTCAGTGCTACTACATCGCTTGTAGTGTCAAAGATTTTTTGACTTTTTTCTATGGTATCAACGTATAATTTTACAAAATCTTTACTTCTGTGATTTATCATATGAGTGAACATCGAACGTGTTACTCTTTCCGGAACATTTGTTGGTCCAGGCAACATTACTAGATATTCCAAATAAATCTCCAAATTGCAAGCAAGTTAACCGCTATTTATAATTACAGAATTTTGAGCAGCCTGTTCTTTGCATCTATTTTCAAAAGTACCTTTCTTGTACCTTCAGGAACAAGATCGGACCAGTCTTTTCCGCTTGCTATCATTTCTCGAATATTTGTTCCAGAGATAATATCTCGTCTTAGTAGGGGAATCTCTATCACATTCTTTTTACGTTTCTTGTACAACGTAATGGTAAATTCATCATTTGAAAAGACTACATCATATGGAGGCACTATAGAGTCAACATGATATGTCCACTTTTCGTGATCTCCTGTGTCTGGTACAAAAAATATCTTGACACGCTCAAGCATTTTAGGATCTAGTGATGAGAGAATCATTTCTTTTCTTTCTTCTGCAGTAAATGGATTCCTTTTTTCATAGCTTTTGTTTGAGCTTCCAATTCCTATCCACAAGTTATCGACTTTGGACAGTCCAATGTGTACTGCTTCTAGATGTCCTTTGTGAAACGGTTGGAATCTGCCAATTAGTAGCCCATCCATTGTAAAATCTTGTGTATACTTTTTAAAAAACCATTACTCATGTAAACTGTTTAATTGAACACAAAATTGGACTCATCATGGATAGAAAACATGCACTAGTAATAGGTGGAAGTATTGCCGGGATGGTTTCCGCTCAGATACTTGCAAAATATTTTGAGGTTGTAACAATAATTGAAAAAGATGACATAAAATCATCAGATGTGCGAAATGGTACACCACAGGCAAATCACATCCACACATTACTTGTAAAAGGAAAACAGATTCTCTCAGAAATTTTTCCAGAATTAGAAAAAGACATGATGAAATCTGGTGCGTTAGGACTAGACTACATACTAAATGGTCAATATTTCGTAGATGGTTACTGGACGCCTAGGTTCGCATCAGGTCTTGATAGTTATTTTTCAAGTAGGACATTGCTTGAATCCACAATCAGAATACAAGTAGAAAAAAATGCCAAGATACAATTCATGAATGGTCTTGTTACTAGTCTTGTAACAGACAATAACAAACATGTATCTGTAAAAATAAAATCTGGAAAAGATTTCTCATCAGAGCAAATTCTTCATGGAAATATTATTGTAGATGCAAGCGGTAGAAATTCAAAGACTCCAGAATGGTTGCAAGATATTGGATATGCAAAACCCGAAGAGACACATGTTGATTCCAATATAGGATATGCTACTAGATGTTATAAAATTCCCAAAGAGTATCAAGACGTAAAGGAGTTCATTGTTATTCTCAACCATCCTCCCTACCAACCAAAGATGGGCGGAATTTTACCCATAGAGGGGAAAAGATGGAAGGTTACCATGTACAGTATTGGACAAGACTTGCCTACTACAGATGAAAAGGAATTTTTGGAATTTGCCAGAACACTTGCAGATCAAAAAGTTTACAATATGATAAAAAACGCAGAGCCAGAATCAGAAATTCATGGATACAGAGTAAAGGGAAGCAGGGTAATACATTATGAGAGAGTCAAAACATGGCCTGAAAATTATATCGTAATTGGTGATGCAGTATGTACATTCAATCCGTTTTATGGTCAAGGAATGACAGTATCTGTACTTGGATGCAAACTTTTGGATGAATTCTTGAATAAAAATTTGTCAAGCCGTGAAAATTTGACATTAGAATTTCAAAAAGAATTGTACAAGAAAAATTCATACCCATGGCTTCTTGCAACAGGGGAAGACTTTCGTTGGCCCACCACCAAGGGTCAAAGACCAAATGCACTTGCAAGAATGACACAGGCATACGCTGACAGTATATTGTATCTTTCACCACATAGCAAGTTTGCTGCAAAATCATTTCAGGAAATGATGCAAATGACAAGATCGCCTCTTGTTTTGTTTCATCCAAAATTGATGGTACAATTATTGGCAAGAAAGATAAAACCAAAGATTTAGACTTGTTCTTTCAGGGTTTGTAGGCTACAATGATGGATGTAGGATAAGAAAAGTATGTCATTTCATCTTTTGTATAACACTTGAGATCCATCTTATCAAGTCTGAGATCATTCTTGATAAGATCACGAATCTTTTGATCATCCCCAGGATTTGGAAATGATGCAGCAAGCTGTTCTTCAAGTTCAGATTCAAGACGATAAAATGAAGTTGAGATATTTATTAATCCAGATTTTTGTACCATGTCTAGCAATTCATCAAAGGGTATGGCTCTCACATGAGAGGGATCACGAAGTTTTTCAATGTGATCATATGCGAGTGCCTTTTCGGGTCTTGGAGTAACATCAATTATGGCTATCCTACCTCCACTCTTGCATACTCGTATCATTTCTGATAGAACTTTCTCTGGTTCTAGAAAATGATGAAAACTATATCTTGTAATTACTAGAGAAAATGATTCATCTGGAAAAACAAGTGGTGAAGCATTTCCAATATTCCATGTCAGGTTATTCAATAATTTTTCATGCTGGAGAAGTTTTGCTTTCTCTATCATTGCTGGTGTAATATCTATTCCAGTAACATGCTTTGCAATTTTAGCAAATGCACATGATACAAGACCTGGACCACAGGCTACATCTAGTACAGAATCAGTACTAGTAACTTGGGTAAGATCATACATTAGCTTGAATGCTCTTTCATCAGAATGTCCCTGTTTTTTAGCAAATGGATTTGCCTGCTTTGTAAATTGATCTATTATAGATGCAGTATGAACCGATGATTTATTTGACAAGATTTGTCTTTTAACACATCTTGAATATTTATGAATTACATAACCATAGTTAATTAGATTCTACAATAAAGCAATCTAATCATGGAACCAATAAGAATAGACGGAGGATTTGGAGAGGGTGGTGGACAGATAATCCGCAGTGCAGTAACCTTGTCTGCAATTACAGGAAAACCAGTTGAGATAGAAAACATAAGAAAAAACAGAAAGGTTCCAGGCCTAAGGCCACAACATCTTCTTGGTGTGAAAATTCTGTCAAAGATTTGCCAAGCCAAGGTGAATGGCCTTCACGTAAATTCAACCTCATTGAAATTTTCTCCCTCACATGGATTAGATCTGGATTTGCAGGAAGATGTTGGCACTGCTGGAAGCATCTCGCTTATCTTGCAAGTCCTGATTCCCGCAGTTTCTCTTATGAGAAAAAGTCTGAAATTATCAATTATTGGGGGCACCGATGTTCCCTTTAGCCCTACCATGGATTATACCAAACATGTTTTTGGCAATGCAATGTCAAGAGTTGGGATTGATTTTGATCTTGAGGTAAAAAAAAGAGGATATTATCCAAAAGGTGGTGGGCTGGTTAAAGTACAGATACATCCATGTACCACTTTACATTCTACATCATTTCTTCAAAAGAAGACCAAAGATGCGAATCTTTTGTGCACTTGCTCACATATACCAAGACAAGAAATAGAAAACCAAGTACAAGATGCAAAAAATGTTCTTGTTGCAAATGGATTTGATTGTAAAGTTACAATAAAAGAAGAAAACACTCAAGATAAGGGATGTTCAATTTTGATATTTTCCCATGATACAGATTCTGTCACAGGTTATGATGGAATATATCAAAAGAGTTTGAATGGTCTTGGTAAATCTATTGCGGAGAAATTTGTGGAAGAAAATCTTGGAGTTGACAGATTTCTTTCAGATATGCTAGTTGTTCCACTTTCACTTGTAAAAGAAACTTCAGTGTATAGAGTTAGAAACATTACAAAACATTTGGAAACAAATCTGTTTGTTGCATCAAAAATTACTGGCTGCAAATATGGAATAGGGAAACTTGACAATGGCTTTGAGGTAAGAATTGCAGGGGTCTCAGACACCTGCATGTAAAAGTGCAGCCATTAATAATATCAGAATTGAAATTATCACTGTAAGTCTTCCTAGTGTTATAATTTTTGAGCGTAATTTTTGAAGAGTATCGCCTAAAAGTTCTTTTGATTCTATTTTTCGTTCCACCTCACCTCGAATAAGTCGTACATGTATTGCAAATATGATTATCAATGCGATTACAAGCAGCACCTTGATGAGAAGGACTATTCCGTAGTTTGTATCAAATATCATTGATGGTTTGGCAATTATTCCAGCAGAATTGTAAATTCCAGTTACTATCAACACTATAAGGGACGGAACGCCAATTTTGTTGAATTTGCGCCCAACCCGGATCATTATAGAGAGTCTCCCATCTACAGAGTCTGAAATTGTCTTTAAGAGAGGTGCAAGAACTATACCAATGAATATTGAGCCTCCAACCCAAATTGATGCAGCTAAAAGATGAGCCCACATTATGAGTGCGTTAGCAATTAGCATTACACTGATTGTAATATCAACAAATAATACTATTTTCATATGAAGAAGGTTTTTTAATTCAAAAGGTCCCGTAGCTTTTAGATTTGATAAGCAAGGGAAGACTAGTCATAATAGCATGTTTTGCAGGGCTTGGCGCAATGATGTTGTTCTTTTATGTTTATGCAAACTCTTTCCAGGGAGATCTCAACAAAGTAATAGTTAGCATTGATAGTATCACAGTACTTGATGAAAACAAGCTGGACAAACGTGCACATCTTGATGTTAGATTTAATCTACAAAATCCCACAAGAATTGTATTAACTGTATCAACAATCAACTATCAGCTATACGCAAATGGTGTTAACATAGGCGAAGGTCACTTTACCACAGAAGATATACCAGAGGCTGGAAGACCTGCACTTTTTGCAAACAGCACTCTTACATTACCCACAACATTTGATCTTGTAAATAGCGGACAGATTGCCAAACAGTATTCAGATATTACAACCAATCAGACTGTAAAATACGAAGTCAAAGGACAGATAACCATAGAGTCATTCCTGACAGCAGTTATCAAAGACTTTGATTTGAATTTCGGCTAGCCTAGTCCCCAACTAGTTTTGGTTTTAGGCGTAATTTTTACAAACGGTGCTTCATCTTCTTTCCAAGGATTTTCTCGAACCCAAGCAAATTTTTTGAAAAATATTTCATACAGACGTTTGAATTGTGGTCCATTATCAATTAGTGTGGCTGTTCCTTGCACAACTATTGCTTTGTGTTTTCCTGGCAAGTAATGATCTATGGTGATTGCGATTTTGTTATTCTTTTTTAGATTTGCATATTTTTTTGTGTCATAATCAGTTGCAAAATAGAAAAATCCGTTCTCAAAATAATATGAGACTGGAGCTATGTGTGGTACATCATTTGCACAGGTAGCTATTCTGCACCCTTCATTTTCTTTTAGAAATTCTGATTCCTTTATGGTAAATTTTATCATAAATTGTGGTGTGATATCATTAGATAAAAAGAGATAGGCATAGAAAACATCAAAAATAACCTAGATTTGCAAAAAGTCGATTTTTGCAATAGTACCAATGATCTTTTCTTCACAATTGTTAAATATTCATGGCCTGATCTTCTCGTACATAGCTATGTACAAAATTGTAGGTATCTTTCTTGCACTTGTCCTAATCGCAGGTCTAACTGGAGTTGCATTTGCAGAATATAATGACAATAGTTCTAGCGCAAGAGAATCTTCACATGATAAAGGACCATCTAATGACAATTCAATTGATGATAGTCAAAACTATACCAAGTCAGATGATCAAAACAAAACAGGAGAGGAATCCCAGTCAGAATACAAGTCATTAAATGAAAATAATCATGATAGTAATGAAGAAGATCATCAAGCTGACCAAGAAGAAAACAAGACTAGCCATGAAAATCAAGATCAAGAGGAAATAAACAATGAAAATAATAATGAGAAAGCCACTCATCAGGAAGACCAGCAGACTAGAAATGATCTAGGTGATGCTATAGAAAACAAGACTGTTTCAACCATAGTAAACATCGGAGAGCATAGCCAAGAGACCAAATCAATAGATGATAACATTGACGCACATACCGACAATTCTACAAATGACTCTGTCAGTGTTACAGTAGATTCAAAGACAGAATCAGGTCCCAAAGTGATAGTCTTCAATCTAAACAGTACTACTATCGATGTATCAAGTATCAAGTATCTACACATCACATATGATGGTCAGTCAATATCTCCTGCTGCAGATATTAATTCAGTATTACACGCAAAAAGCACTGACAATCCTAGCTACGCTATAATTGTAACACAAAATGGTGCACAGGTACTTGTCTCTATTCCTCACTTTTCAAATCACACCATAACACTTTCCTCTATTTCTAAGGCGATGTCATTAGTTCCACCAGTACCAGAGTTTCCATTAGCAGTTCCAGTTTTGCTAGCAGGTACCATATCTGTAATTATATTCTACAGGATGAAATTTATCAAGTAAAAATTCAAGAATTCAAGATACTATACAATGTTGAAGTATCAATCAAGCCAAGAACAAATAGTGAGCAGAAAATCAATTCGGAAGATGCTGGGTTTTGGAATATTGAATTTGAAGTTTGTACTGGAAAAAATGACATCTAATCGTGAGGAATTCAGACCGTAACGATGCATAGATTACCACTAAGTTCAGACCGTAACGATACTCGTAAAGTGAGATAAAGTGGGCCGGGAGAGATTTGAACTCTCGACCACCTCCGTGTCAGGGAGGTATCCTAACCAGACTAGACTACCGGCCCAATAGGATTCGGGCTTACTTTAGACGTTATTAACGTTTAAGAAAATAGATGATTGCATTTTATGGTAATAACCATAATAACAGTAATAGTAGAAAACAAGAATAATATGCAATGCAACAGAGGATTATTACATGATTGGTGATTTTTCACCAGAGGAGAAAGATGGCTTTTACAAGGCAGTATTTTCAAGGAGAGATGTTAGATCTCATTTCACTTCAGATCCTATTGATGAGAAAATACTTACAAAAATACTCAATGCTGCTCATCATGCACCATCTGTTGGGTTTTCACAACCATGGAATTTCATCCTGGTAAGAAACAAAGAGACACGAAAACAAGTTAAAGAGTCATTTGATAGGGAACGAATTCGCTCTTCAACTCTTGTTGAAGATCCAAAGAGATCAAAATATTTGTCGCTCAGACTTCAAGGAATTTTGGATTGTGATGTAAACATATGCGTTACATATGATCCTACAAAATTTGGTCCGTTTGTAATAGGACGATCTAGTATTCCAGAGACCGGAATCTATAGCGTTTGTTGTGCAATACAAAATCTTTGGCTTGCCGCAAGAACAGAAGGAATAGGAGTTGGTTGGGTTAGCATACTCTCAAATGATGATCTCAAGAAAATTCTTGAGATTCCAGAACATGTGGTTCCTGTAGCATATCTTTGTCTTGGGCATGTTTCAAATTTTGCAGACAAGCCAGACTTGGAAAGTGCTGGTTGGCTACCTCGTCTGGGTCTGAAAGATGTTGTCTATTATGAAAAGTGGAATAATTCTGATGATCCTAGCTGGCAACAGATTCGTCAAATGATCATCTCAAATTTAGATTACGCTTAAATGCATACCAAGTGTGGATTTTTTGGGCTCGTGGCGCAGAGTCTTATAGACGCGAAACATGGATAGCGCGGTAGCCTCCTAAGTTACAGGTCGAGGGATCGAAGCCCTCCGAGCCCGGTTCTGTTTGAAAAACTAGAATTATGTGGATGTTGATCCAGTAGTGGATTTTAACACAGCTTTGTAGATGTTTACAGTATAGTCACCCTGGAAAATATGTATGGTTTTGTCATTGTCAATAGATAGTACTCTGAAATATTTTTCATACGAGCCATCGCTTTTTACATCAGTTTGTGCAAAGTAAACTGGTTTTCCATTCTGGTATATCTGGATTACAACTGGATATCCGGGTGCAGGATTTTGTACTGTTCCCCATACTGCAGCAAATGGTAACTTGCTATCACCTGGGATGTGCATTGAGATCACATTTTTTTGTAGTACAACACTATCTTCAGGTACTAGTTTTTGGTCCCATTCTGCACCCTGTGATGCAGGAATTGCAATACTTGGAAGCAAAAGTAGGAAGAATCCAAAGATTGCACCAACTAGTAACTTCATGCCAAAAATTGCGTATTGTTAAATATTAAGTTGACGGACAAATTGTTCTTTTCATGATGCATAATTATTTTTTCAAAAACAGAATTTTGATTTTGCATCGGTATAGTATACACATACTATTATAATAATTTTTTTTAAAAAACCATTATGTGATTATTACTATTTTTCAAAAATAATACGAGTATGCATACTAGTATTATTCCTTACAACCAAGTTTTTGGTGGAATAATATTATTTGTTACACGTATAGGTATGTCTGCAAAAAAATGTCGAAAAATAGTATTCTACGAGATATAGTACATACAGGGTTTTCAAATAATTACTATAGGTAGCTGGCTAGTAGTTCAGACCCTATTTATGTACAGATCATTTCGGCTTATTAATTACCAGCCAACAACAACATTCTTCCGACATACAGTGGATGCACTCTTTCGGAGATGTATTCTTTTCACATTCATCAGGAAAGCAACCACAATCTGAACATTTGATTTTCATATTCTAAACATCACTCAAAAATATAGGAGAGGAAGTAGATTTATCTTCCATATTTTTCTGCCGACCTTTTTACGATAGGCGTAACCACTAATCCAAGTGCTGCACCAAATGCAACGTGTGACACAAATGCTCCAGCCAAGATCATTGGAAACAGTTTTTCAGTTTGTTCCATAATCATCTTGTTCATTTCTTCCATCTTTGTTTTTTCATCCATTACTGGCTTGCCTTGCATCTCAGTACTTCCGTTCATTGATGATTTCTCATTCATTGATGTACTTTGCATGTTATTTTCTGGCATTACCGTATTTCCCATTGGCATCATCTTCATCAGATCCATCATGTGTGTTGGAAGAGCAGTCATTGCTATAGGTACAAAGATTACTGCAAAAGCAATAACACCTGTTGCAATTCCGAGTCCTATTCCCTTGCCAAATCCTCGGATCTGTAATCTTTTGACATTAATTATTGCACCAAATGCTACACCTATTGCAATACTAGTAAGAAAGTGTGCAGTTATTCCAGGACCTAATGCGTTCTCATAAGACTGACCTGTAATTAATCCCATTATGATGGCAAAACAATTTGCATCAAGACCTATTTGGGTCAATAGAGTGCTCATCATTCCATACATTACTGCACCACCTGCAATTCCAC
>JAGWGS010000170.1 GCA_028867235.1 Nitrososphaerota archaeon
TGGCTAGACAGATGGCTCCAAGATATTATATTAACATCATTATGTGTGCAATTGATCCCAATTGTAATGTAGAAAGTATTTGATTTCCAGTAAGATCAATATCTAAATTTTTGTTGGTATTCAGCAATCCGATTTGTCTCTTCATCTCATTAATGAATATCAGAGCTAGTCCTTTCCTACAGAATAATCCTTTTTTATGATATTCTTGTAATATTGCATGCTCAAAGCCCACATCTACAGTCATATGACATATTGGAAAGTCATCTATAAAATGATTAATACAAAATTTCTAAAATTCTATTAATACTGGTCTTTGGTAATTCATTAATGGACAAAATTAAGAATATCAAAGATGCCCGAAAATTTGCAAAGAAAGTGTTGGATAAAACATACAAATCCAGTGATATTCACACTATAACTCATGCAGTAGGAACTAATGTTTGGACTGTACATGCATCAAGTAATGAATTTGAAATAATATTATCATTGAACAGTGAAACTGGAAAGTTATTTGTAGATCCAGAAGTTAGAAGAGTCATTAAAGTAAACATTACTGAATCACCAATACCTGTTACTGATTCAATAAACACTATAGTCTATAGAGAACGTAAAATAACAAAATGGAGATATCTGTTTACAACAATAGGTTTGACGGTTGTAGGCTCAGTGATTTCTGCATTTTTCGACAAAGGTGTCGGAATTACTATTAGTTTAATTTTTGGTGGACTATCAATATGGTTCGGTAGGGATGCTTTCATAATTACAAAAGAAACTGAACGTGCTTAATGAAATTCACTTTAATTTTGTCTGATATTTTACATATTTGATTTGTTCCTATTTTTATTTTTACATTCCATAAAGTCTGCTTTGATATTCCAAATTTCTTAACATCTCTAGGATTAAGATTCAAAATACTTGAAGAAACTTCTTTGAATTTGGAATCCAAGTTTTCCACATCCTCATAGATTTCATAACTTTCAGAATTTACCCCTAGAAATTCAGTATCTTCCAAGTTGTTACTTTCCTTTCCTATGTGTATTACATTTGTAACAACAACATGCTTTCTTTCCAATATGCCCGTATTGCCATCAAACTTGGATTCTGAGTGACTAAGATAGTCCCTAAATGTAGCCCAAAAGGTCTTCCAGTACTGTTTTCCCCTTAATTTGTGCCTAGATTTGTCATTATAGTCTACAAAATAGTCATAGACTGCACGCTTTGCTGGATTCCTATACGGGGCAATGGGCTTGATTTGAGATCCTCCATCAGGCACATTAGAGTATCCAACTAGAGAGAAATTTGATGGCTTGATCTGATTATGATAGTCTTTACCTTCGTTAAAGTCTCTTAATCTGTCAAGTATTCTAGGAGTTGAAATGGAAAGCTGAGACAAGGCATGCTTGTTTTGATATTTTTCTACCAATTGCCCCATGGATACAGTTCCATAGTGCAATCCAAGAATGTCCTGCCAAATTATTGTATGCCAGTCATCTTTTTCATCTGGATTACTAGCAAATGGATCTAAAAGATGTCCTAGACCATGGGATGAATAATCATCTTTTTTGATTATGAATAAGCCTGAGATTATTTCATCAAGTGCAGAATCAAACCAACTATATGCCCAATTTACATCTTGAAGTTTTTTTTCTGCTTCTAGGTACAGTTTAAACATAATGTCAAATTGATTGCCTTTTACGTAATATATTTTGCAACATTCGTAAGCTTAGAAAAGCCTTTTGCAATAGTGCAGTTTGTAAATCTTCTTCACTTACAAAATCCCTTTTTATTATTCCTACATTATCCATTGCATCAATTGATAAAGGAGAAATTGATCCATAATTGTCCTTGATCTGATCAAATACAATACAGTGTTTTACTTTATCAGCCATGGCGTCATCAGTTGCTGCAATATGTAGCTCTACAGTGACTCCTTGATTTTTCCCTTCTTTTGTAAAGATAAAAAAATTAACATCAGAGTATAATAAACAATCCTTGCTAACTTGATATGATGTTAATGAGGGTGACTGTTCATGATATTCTTTGACAAGTTTTGTTTTTTCATATCCGTTTTTAATCAAAAAATCCCTTTGTTTTTCTAAAAACCTGAGTTCATTTTCAGGAGTGTATGAACCATAAATTGTAATAACCATCTTCTTTTTGAGAGGAATTACATCTTCATCGATCCTACTTCGGAATCGTTCCCATCTATCTGGCACATGGAACAATGTAGCCAAAATTATATATGTTAGAATTCATTTTATTAGACTTGGGTACAAAAAATTGGACTTGAATTCAAAATTAACACAATATTCAGATGATGTCCCACTTGAAATTCGAATGATGCTCAAAGCTCTTTCAAACGATGATCGATTGGGACTCATCATAGCATTAATGAAAAATGGTAAAATGTCTTTCAACGAGATTAAAGACAAATT
>JAGWGS010000171.1 GCA_028867235.1 Nitrososphaerota archaeon
AGAAAGAAAATTTTAGAGTACAAAAAAATACCTCAAGAACCAAAACCAATCAAGATCTATTCAAAAGAGTATTTTCCATCAATAACAATAGAAGATGAAGATGGTACAAAAAATAACAAGGCGTTGGATTCCATACTAGATGACAAGAGTAAAACAGTGGTATCAGAAAGTGATTTTTTCAGAGTTATTTCAATTCGCAGATCAACTAGAAATTTTGACACAACTAGATTGGTCGAACAATGGAAGATTGACAAGATTCTAGCTGCGGCCGACACTGCTCCAACTGCGGGCAATTTCCAAGGATTTGAGGTATTTTATGTCAAAAATAAGGAAGTTAAAAAACGTCTTGTAGAAGCGGCAAATAATCAACCATATGTTAATGCACCAGTAGTACTTGTCTTTTGCAGAGACCCTTCTAGAGTTAAGATGAATTTTCGCCCTGAAATTCTTGCCAAGTTTTCTCTTCAGGATGCAACCCTTGCAGCTGCATATTCACAAATTGCTGCATCTGCATTAGAATTGAGCTCCATATGGATTGGAATGATTGATGAAGAAAAAGTCAAGCAGATAATTGGTACTAATTTGACGCCATCATCAATTCTTTGCATTGGATATCCACATCGTAATAGACCACCAAAGTCCAGACGTAAACTAAAAGATTTGATCCATGTAATAGAATGAACATTGTAATAAAACAGTGATATTTTTTATTTCAAGTTCAACATTGGATATTTTTTTATCACTGCAACTTGATACAATGAAAAAGCATCCTTTGTATCATTACATTTCTTGCAGATGCACATTTGCGAAACCTTGTCTAGATCACAATTATCTGCAAATTCGCAATCAGTGCATCCTGCTGGTCCTCCACAAACTAGACATTTTAGTTGTTTTATTTCTGTACAAGCTTGGTGTTTTACCCCCAAACCCTTGGCCCAGAGTGCAACTTCGTTTACTTCGATTTTTTTGCTACAAACAATACATGTACCAGGAAATTTCATTGGGATTGTGCGCCAACTCATTTCAACAACGCCATTTCCTTTTGTACAATTTCAGCATCATTTTCATCTAGATGCATTTCAATGGATTTATTTTTAATACAATATAGGAGATATGGAAGATAAAATGTAACAAATGTGCTACGTGATACATGTGTTTGTCGTGCAAGAACACTAGTGAATTTTTTGATAGCAGCACCATCCCATCGTATCCTGTTAAGAGTAGGCCAAGAAAGATTGAATTTAGAATATTTGACAGATAATCCTGGCTTGTACAGTTTTAGCAGTATGCTGTCAAGATATCTTAAGAGACGCCATTCTTGATTTTTCATTATTTTTCCATACAACATATCAGCTTCTGACAGAACATCCAGCATTTCTTTTAGAGTATTTGTAGGAATATTACTTGTTATAATACTAGAGTAAAATGCATTAATTTTTTCTCTAGGATCTGCCCGCAGTGAATAGAGTATTGTTTGTGCTTCTTCACGAGATTTGGCATCAAAAAATCGATTTACTGATTCTTCTACATCATTAGTTTCGTATGATTTGTCAAGTTGTGGCTCAAATCCACCGGCTAGTGCTTGTGCAGAATTTAAAATTGAGCGTATATCCCCACGTGAATCTATTACAATTTTTATCACACTGCCAATTGGTATAGATTTATTTTCTTGTTTGAGAATTTTTTCAAGATACAATTTCATCAATCTAGGAGGAAGCGGCCGTAGTTTTACAGTTGTTGCAACTTTTTTTATAGATCTCATCTTGTCAGATGTATCAAAATTTGCTGCAAGAATTATTGGTACAGTAGGTTCTTTGAGTATATCAATTAGTGCCTCTACTCCACCAAAGTCAGATCGTCCATGTATTCCGTCTACTTCATCAATGAAGATCATTGGTTTGCCAAGTACGCTACGATTTCCAAGTACTGGACTGAGAATTTCTTGAATTTTTTGTTTATTTCGCACATCACTTGCATTCATACTTATAAGATCATATCCAAATTGTTTGGCCCCCAATACAGCCATGGTTGTCTTTCCAATTCCAGGGGGACCAACTAGCAGGATTGGTTTTGTTCCTTTAATCCACTTTCCAATCCACTTTACAAAAGACTCCTTTGCTTCTTCATTTCCAATCATTTCGAGTAGGTTGCTTGGCCTATATTTTTCAGACCACATCATATGAAATCACTTGGGAATTTTTGATTCAAATTCCTTCCATAGTTTTTCTTTTGATAGTTGGTTAAACCAATACATGTTATAGTGTTCTACTGTTAAAAAGAGAAATTCCAGAAAATCTCTATGTGAGAAATTTTCAGGCAATAGTTCCAAGGCAAGTCGTGCCTCTCCTAGATATATGTCACTTTTCTTCAGAGTAAACTCAAATCCTTTTTGAACACCTCCTGTAA
>JAGWGS010000172.1 GCA_028867235.1 Nitrososphaerota archaeon
AAGCGGTGATTCAGGCTCAAAGATTCAATATATGAAAAACTGTTTCAATATTTTCAAGGGCTTGACTGGCTGACCAAAAAATGATTAGCAATCTTGTCTTGTTACAGATCACAATTCTGCTGTTCGCAAGTGGCTCACTACTTAGTTTGTTATTATGTAACAATAGATTTGCTAGACATGTGATTTTTATTTCCTCAATGATTGGGTCTGTTTTTACGATATTGTTCTCCATTGATATCATCGCGGGAAAATCCATGACGTGGATGATTCCTAACATGATCCCTTTCTTTAATCTTGAAATCTTTGTTGACGGAATATCCGCATTTTTCCTTTTGATCGTAGGAATAGTTTCGTTTGCAGTATCGATATACTCGATTGGATATTCAAAGGAATATCATGCCCAAAAAAGAATCTCGACATTCGGATTTCTCTTCAATGTATTCATACTTTCAATGATTCTTGTAGTATCATCAAACAATGCATTTTTCTTTTTGTTGTTCTGGGAAGCAATGTCGCTGACATCCTTCTTTTTGGTAATTTACGATCATGACAAGGATGAAAATCTCAAATCTGGAATGACCTATCTTGTAATGACACATCTTGGAACTGCGTTTATCTTTGCATCATTCCTGTTAGGTTATATTCAAACTGGAAGTTTTAGTTTTGATTCATTTCGTCATGATTCAGCAAGTTTTCCATTATTTGTAAAAAACCTTGTATTCGTTTTTGCATTCATTGGATTTGGAACAAAGGCAGGAATAGTACCAATGCATGTATGGCTACCAAAGGCCCATCCGTCTGCCCCAAGCAACATCTCTTCTCTCATGTCGGCAGTTATGATAAAAATTGGAATCTATGGAATGATACGAACGATCTTTGATTTTAGCGGATTTGGCACATCTGTTGACTTTGCATGGTGGGGAATGCTTCTGGTAGCTTTTGGCTCTGCGTCAGCCATAATTGGAGTCCTATATGCTGTAGTGGAACACGATATCAAGCGCGCTCTTGCCTTTTCTAGTATAGACAACATAGGGATAATCCTAATTGGTCTTGGACTATCTGTTGTTTTTGCATCATTTCAGCTCACAGCGTTTGCTGTACTTGCACTGGTGGCAAGCATGTATCATACAATAAATCATGCAGTCTTCAAAGGTCTGCTCTTTATGGGTGCAGGCTCTGTTGTGTTTGCAACTCACACAAAAAACACTGAACACTTGGGCGGTCTTGTAAAACAGATGCCGTGGACTGCCTTGTTATTTTTGATTGGAGCAATTTCAATTTCAGGTCTTCCTCCATTTAACGGATTCATCAGTGAATGGTTTACAATGCAATCTTTGTTGTCAAGTTATCATATTCCGTCAACTATTCTTCAAATCTCAATTGCTTTTGCAAGCCTGCCTTTTGCACTGACAATAGGAATTGCAGCTGCAACATTTGTCAAACTATTTGCCATGACATTTCTTTCCAAGGCAAGAGACATGCACACTGTGAACATCAAAGAAGTTCCACGTAGCATGATTTTAGGAATGTCCATTCTTGCATCCCTCTGTGTATTGTTTGGCGTTGTGCCACATTTTGGTGTATCATTGATATCTACTGCATTTCACATGTCTTCACAACCGACAAATCCATTTGATTCTATTTCAATTCCGAATAATTCTGGAAAAAGTTTTGCAAACCTTTCTATGCCTGTAGTTGTGATTTTGCTCTCATCAATTTTAATTGCAATATTTGGTTTTATTCGGGTATTAAGTGGTGGTACAAAAAAGACCAGGTATGGAACTTGGGATTGTGGGTTTGGTAGCCTCAATGAGAGGATGGAATATACCCCAACATCACTCTCACAGCCAATACGTACAGTATTCAAAGTTTTTTTCAGACCGCATAATCAAACACAGAAAGAATCTTTTGGAGAAATTCAATACATGTTAAAGACTCTAAAAATTGAAACTGTAATAAAAAATATTTTTGAAGACATGTTGTATGCCCCCATAGTCTCTTCATTTGTCTTCTTTTTTGACAAGGTGCGCAGGCTTCAGACTGGAAAGATAAACGCATATCTGCTTTACATCATGATAACACTCGTTCTACTCTTGCTGTTTGTGAGGTTAAGTAACAATGGATAACATTACAACAATCATAATTGGACTAGTTCAAGTGCTGGTCATACTGGGACTGGCCCCACTGCTAACCGGAATAATACGAAAAACAAAGGCAAGAACGCAAAAAAGAATCGGTGCTAGTATTTTGCAGCCGTATTATGATCTGTTAAAACTAGTACAAAAAGACGAAATAGTATCAGATCAAACATCTTGGATCTTCAGGGCATGTCCATGGGTTAACTTTGCAGCAATGGCAACGGCCACATTTTTCATTCCAGTGTTTCTTGTATACACACCATTTGG
>JAGWGS010000173.1 GCA_028867235.1 Nitrososphaerota archaeon
ACCTACAAATGTGTACACGGAGAATTTTTTCAAATTCATCTTGGCAACACCTGCCGGAAGTGAAATGTATGTTCTTACTGCGGGCAAGAGCCTACTTGCAAATGTAGAGCGGTCGCCATATTTTTTAAAAAAAGATTCTGTCCACTCTAAATGAGACTTTTTCAAGAGCACATATTTTCCATATTTTATGATAAACTCTCTGCCTAGTTTTACCCCTATGACATAGGCAATCAGCGAGCCTACAAGATTTCCTATTGCCCCTGCAAGTATTGTCAATATCGGATTTAGTTTTCCTATTGAAACCAAATATCCTGAAAATGGCATGATTACTTCACTTGGGATTGGTATGAGTGCACTTTCTGCCACCATCAGGAAAAATATCCCAATATACCCCGTGCCTGATATTGTATTTATTACAAAATTTGCTAGATTGCTGATTATGTCAAGTGCTACCATGATATCTCTACTCCGTAGTCTTCAAAGCTAATTACCACATTCCACCGGTGCTAGTACCCGGTTCATCAAAGTTTCGTTGCGGAGCGTGTTTGTGAGCCTTTTTCATGTGCCTGTCCAGTCTTACTGGATCGTGAAGTTCAAGGCCGCATTCCTTGCATTTTGTTGCAGGCTGCTCTTCTTTCTTCTTGAAAAGCCCCATGGTACCACGATACCATCTCTGAGATAATAATTCTTACGGAAAAATTACTTGGCAGTACAATAAAAATTGAAAAGCTCTGCGTAGAGAGAACCTACGCAGAATAGCAACCAGACGGAAATGGTATGCTATGAAAAATTGTAACTATATGGCATTGATAAGGGTTTATTTTTTGCACTTGATAAGGGCATATTCTATTACGTTATCATTTGCAGCCTGTCTCATTTTCATCATTGATTTGAATAATATACTTTCCACATATGATGGGTATCTGTCTAGTATTTTTTTTCTCAAGTTGATGCGGTTTTTTATGTAATAATCTGCAAGAGGCACATATACTTTTGATCCTATCATTTTGATCTCTGTTATCTCAAGATCATGTCTCTTGAGTGCTTCTTTGATGGTGTCAAGGCTGTAATGTTCTGATGACCATGTAACTTGTAGTATTCCTGTCTGAAAGATTCCAACTTTGGACGGTTTTACCAATGTTGGAATTGCAATCAATAGGGTACCTCCTTTTTTTAGGATGCGGCTTGATTCTGATATGAAATCTTCAAGTGGCTTGAAGTGCTGTGCTGATTCTAGGGCAATTATTACATCATGTGTTGTATCTGCAATTGGTATTTTGGTGGCAGTCGAGTTTACGGGGTTTATGGTATGTGATATTTGATTCTTGTTTGCTTCTGTTAGCTGATTTTTGTTGATATTAACACAACTTATTTCAATATGGGAATGGTCTTTTTTCCACAGAAATGACGGCTCTGAAAAACCACTGCCCACATCCAAGACAAATTCTGCCTTGTCTAGTCCTGCCATTTTTCCTGCAATACGGCAAAGATTCTCCTGGGCCTCTAATGGACTTGTGGTATTTTTCTCCCAATATCCAAAATTAAGAAAATTTCCTCCAGTTGAAACCTGCATTACTCCTGCAAGATAGTCGTACAGGTTTACAACATCGTTTTCTTTTCTTCTTAGAGTCCATAGTATGACTTTGATGAGATTTGGGTTGTTCACTCAGAACAAATCTCTCATGACCTGTCTATTAAGATATGAATTGTCAAATCTGAGGCGGCCTTGATCTTTTTATTTAGTATGGATACTGAAATTAAACATGGACAAGTGTGATTCAAGAACCAGGGCCTACAAGAATGGCAAGACATTTGACCAATGCAGAGACATTGCAAAATTATTATCATCTGAACTTGAGGGAAAAATTACTGTATCAGGCCAGGTTTCCTGGAATGAAATTCTAAAGAGTGCCCAACATGATGAGCTGGTATACAAGCTCACACTCAAGTATCTGCGGCAAGATGGATATGATATCGGAGACTGGAAAAATCCGCGCGTCAAGCCTATTGTTTAGGTTCTACTGCACAACTTCCACTAGATCTTAACTTTCTTGCCATGATTAGTGGTGTTACAAGAAGGACTGGAATTGACACTGCGATAAATATTGTCTGAATCTGTGCCTCAAAGCTTGTTAAAAACAATGTAAATGTTGTAGCTCCTGCGCCAAACCCAAACAACATTGTAAAGACAGTGCCTGCACATGTGGGGCATCCAACAAAGAGTCCTGTTACTGCACCAAATGCACCAAGTTTTCCGCCGCTTTTTGCAACAGAAAATACAGTTGATGATATTGCAAAGTTCAGCCCAACAAGAAATGAGACTGTTACAAGCAGCAACAAGTTCAGTGGAATTATC
>JAGWGS010000174.1 GCA_028867235.1 Nitrososphaerota archaeon
TTCATTTCTCAGATATTTAGTTACTACTGAAAGTAAAGGAGGTCTCCCTGACATTGGTAATAGAAAGTTAAGAGTAGATAGTGATATGCTAGGACCTTTTCTACCATCTATCGGTACTGGCATCTCAATGTTATGGATTCTCTCTTTTGGAAATTTTTCTAATAATTTTTGATAGATCTCACCACTGCTGGTATAATGCATCTCTACATCTTTTATCGTCTGATGAATTGTATCGTTCAGATGCATCATTCTAGTAAAATGTCCATTTCCCCAAGGATAGATGAATCCCCCAATCTTCTTCATAAGAGAAAGTAAATTTTACCTGTTTAAATTCTCAGTGATTTGATTTTAACGAATCAATTATGTCATGTATGTTTTTCGAACCTACTGTGACTGTGATAGTCTTGCAAGTCTTTAGAACATATTTCACATATTTCGTAGTTTCAGACATGTCAATTTTTCTATTACTGGTATAATTCTTGCACAATTCGTCCAAGCTTGAAATGTATTTTTCAAGTCCCATCTTTTTTGCATTTTCAAAAATTTCAGAATCTATACCTGAAAGAGAAAACCATGGAATCATTTTATTTTGTAATACCAAATTTGCATTATATTCGCAAAAAGAAGCTGGAAATATCATTGGAGATATTCCTAAAGAAACTCTATCAATCTTTTCTTTGGATGCTATTGATGTTAGTATTTGAGTTATTGTGATTATTCTAGTAAACACATTTACAATCCCCTTTATCTTGCAAATTCTAATACTGTGATTCTCTTCAATCATATGTGGCAATATTTTATTTACAATTTTTACAAGTTTGAGTAAATCAGGTTCATTGCGATAACAGACAAGAATCTTTACATCAAATCCCATCTTTATGGTTTGAAGGCATGATATTGCAGACAATTCATCGTATACACAACACAGGATCTCTGATCCTTGTGAATTGTATGGAATACCGCCCAGTCCCTTATCTACAAAAATACAAACATAGGCATGCGTATCTGTCAAATAGACATATACCTGTCTATCATGGTCTGACTCAGAACCAGGTCTTGCTCCAAGGTGACTAACTTTGTCTATTAGAGAGGACATTGCTGTAATTTCAAGATCTTTTGCTAGAAAATTTCTAGTCTTTCCATCAATCTTGACATAAAATTTTTCTCCTTTTACTAGTAGACTTAGTGTAGTATTTGTAATGGCTGCCAAGACTGAATCAAAATCACAATCTACCTCTTTTGCAATTGCGATTTTTTCTATTCCAAATAAAAGATTCACTGCAGATGATGCAAGAACAGGGTCATCTGCTTCTATTATTATTAATGATTCATTTTTTCGTAGATTACTATAGCGTTGATTATTTACTTTGAGAATTTTTTTAATATTTGTTTCAAGACTATTTATTTTATTTAATGAATAAATTGATGGAAAAACAACAAGTACCGTTTTTTCTACCATGTGTTTTCACTGTATATCTCATTTATAACTCTAGAATGAATAATTTACACAAATAATATATGACGAATAACGCGAATTTTTATCATGTCAAGATTTACCGCTGAAACAATACAACAACTAAATAACGATCTACAAACTCCTCAGGATGTTCTCAAATGGTCCTTAGATAATCTTCATCCGAGAATAGCAATGGCATCAAGTTTTGGAGCAGAGGATGTGGTGGTGATTGATATGCTAATGAAAATAAATTCAAAAGCAAGGATATTTACTCTTGATACTGGAAGACTAAATCAAGAAACATATGATGTAATGGATGAGATACGTAAAAAATACAATCTAACTATTGAGGTAATGTTTCCAGACCAAAATGAAGTAGAACAAATGGTTCGTGTAAACGGTCTAAACCTATTCTATCAAAGTATTGGTAACAGAAAACTTTGCTGTGGTATACGAAAAGTTCATCCTCTAAATAGAATGCTTTCAACACTGGATGGATGGATTACTGGATTAAGAGCAGATCAAACTGAAGTACGATCAAGTGCAAATAAAATTGAAATCGATGAACAACACAATGGAATGCTCAAGATAAATCCTATAATAGAATGGACTTGGGATCAAACATGGGATTATATCAAGAAAAACAATGTACCTTATAACAAATTACATGATAAAGGATTCCCAAGTATTGGATGTGAGCCATGCACTCGCGCAATTAAATCTGGAGAACCATTACGAGCTGGACGCTGGTGGTGGGAATCTGATTCCCAGAAAGAATGTGGACTGCATGCGGACCACGGTAAGTGATATCATTGACAGGTTCTGGGGTATCAAAACCACATGGTGGTAAGCTGGTAAATAGAATAACCACAAAA
>JAGWGS010000175.1 GCA_028867235.1 Nitrososphaerota archaeon
CAGTCCTTGCAACACCACCAGCTTTTCTTACATCAGATGGGAGTTTGTCCAATACCATGACTGCAACCGCTCCAGCATCTTCTGCAATCTGGGCTTGTTCAACTGTTGTGACATCCATCACAACCCCATTTTTTAACATGTGAGCAAAACCACGTTTTAGTGTAGATGTTCCTCTTGTAGTACCAAAGGACCCAATTTTTTCTTTTATTACTCCTTTAGTATCACCCAAATCGCCAGAAAGCGGAATCATGAGATTTGATCGTCTCCTTAGGCTATTTTATTATTTCCGAAATGACATCATCCAAACTACTTTGAACGTGAGTCATCAAGGGAGGAATGAATGCATCAGTGGAATTTTGGTCTGGCCATTGCATATTAACAGATTTGCCATTCAATGTTACTTGTAACCCAAATTTTTCATACTGGCTTAGATCACTTTTTACAGGATAGGTAGTTGACGGGATTGCCATAAATCCGGTCTCTTTTATCAGAGCAGTCAGTCTTTTTACCTCATCTTTTGATAATTGATATTTTTTATCAGGTTCTGAATACCCGTTCTTTGTTAAACTATAGGTGGTTTGACCATCGTTTGATATAGTTAGAACTTCAGTGGTATCTGCACCAATACTTTGAGTCATACCAAAGGATATCTTCTGCATATGTTGCTTACTGTATTCTATTGATATTACATCATCATCATTTACTGCGACATTTGGAATTTCAGGACGTAAAAGTGTAGGAACTACGATAAACAGGGCTGCAAGTACAGGGATTGCTCCCAATAGAACAATTATGGGACGGACCAAATTCTACTCCCAAAGTGTACAGTATCGTTGTACAAAGATTTCTTGTAACAGCCCAACGCTCAAAGAGAGTTGCATGGTACCAATAAATCTTCAGCAACCAAGTAAATTAAATTCAAGTGCATTTATGGTCATTACGTGGGGTCGTAGCCTAGCCTGGCATGGCGACAGTTAAGATCACATGATCACCGCTAAGGGCTCCAGTGGTTTCACAAGCTTCACTGACGCAAGGATGATGTACAGTTTGGAGCTGTAGTGACCCGTGTGTCGCCGGTTCAATTCCGGTCGGCCCCACCATCCGATCTTTAGATAACCTTAACAGTTATAAGGAAAAAGAGAGATAGTAATTCTGCTAGGGGAGAATGGGACACATGAGTTTTACAGTTACAAAAAAATTTCGAGGTAGAAACAATTGAGTAAAGGAAATTTTCCAACATTTGGAGCATCCAAGACTGGAACTTTTGTATCAACCCTGAAAAACTATAATCTTCCTCCTTTCATTTTAGAAAAAGTTGCAGCGGATTGTAAATCAGAACTAGTTAGAAAAGGCAGAATTGAAGAACGTCTGCAAAGCATGAATGACTCTGCTCTTGAATTGTTGCACAAGGTTTTCGTTGATTGTCATGAAGATGCAAATGGCGTATACGCCAACTATAGATTTTTTGCATATATTTCAAGTATGTTCCACAAGTGTGAGATTTTATTAAATGAAAAAATTCCAGGCAATTCTGGTAAGGTATACAAAGTTCCTATTGCAGTTAAAAACAACGGCATGTACATTGCTGTTGGAGTCAACAAATCCTCAGGCGGCCCAACAACAAAAAGAGAAGCAATCAAGTTCTACGAGATGGTAGACGATATCAAGAAAGGAGAGCATGGAAATCAACTCTCAGAAGGAGTCTTTGGATCTTCAGTAGGATTTGACGGTGAAGCGCTTGTCGCACTTGAAAAACTAAGTACAAGCAGAAAGAAAGATCCTCAAAATAAGATTGATTTTAAAACAGCTAGTTTCCAAGACAGAATTTATTCTGTCACAAAGTGCTAGTGCTTCTTTTTAGCAGCACAAAATTTTGAATGTATTTGTTTTTCCACAGTAAGTGTGGTTTCATTTTCATGAAATAGTTTTGTACTGCAGTCAGGGCAAATGAATTCAGGCATGAAAAAACTCCAAGCCACTTACTTATAGTCTTTTAGCGCACTGGAATGATCTATACTTTAAAGCTGGAGGTATCAAGAGTTGCAAACAGTGCGTCTTTTTCATTTCTGAGGTGATTTTTGTCATAATACTCGAAGGGTACTGATGCAAAAAGATGTTTATCCCAAATATCGTGTACCAGTTCTTTGTAATTTTTGTATCCAGCCTGTCTTAGAAATTCATGTGCAAGTTCATGCGAGACTTTGGGACAATTAATATCCATTAGAAATTTGAGATCGTTTGGTTGTGAACTCTTACTCCATTGAACCATACCAAAGTTATCAGCAAAATAACCTTCACATGTACA
>JAGWGS010000176.1 GCA_028867235.1 Nitrososphaerota archaeon
CAATGTGCTTGGATGCTTTTTTTATAGCACCAGCAGTACCAAGTGGTCTTTTTTCTATCGAATATGTAATGGTAACACCAAGATCTTTTCCATCAAGATATTTGATTACCTGATCTGATCTATAACCCACACATACTATAATGTCTTTTATCCCAAATTTTTTAAAATACTGAATTTGCCACTCTATGATAGGATAGTTACAGATAGGAATCATCGGTTTTGGAAGATAATCAGTAAGCGGTTTTAGTCGTTTACCAAACCCCCCAGAAAGAAGTAATGCTTGCACAAAGTTACGACGGACAGATTTTAATTAAAAGATTTGGAAAACTGGAAAAGATCACGATGATTCGGATTTAGAATTTTTCTCAGTCATGTAATAATGTAATTCAGTGTAGCATTCTACACAATAATCTTCATCCTTGGTGTGCTCACAATCATATGCTTTGTTCACATCGTGACCGCATTTAGCACATTTTATCATGTTTTATAGTACACAAATACGTGTCTTTGAATATTTCCAAAAGATATTAAAAATTTAGGATTTACGAATTTTTAGTATTCCCAATATGACAATTATGACACCAATTCCAAGAACTGCCCCAAATTCTCTTACCGCTCTTGCATCCTGAGGTTGAGCACCTTGTAAAGCAAGTATGATTCCAGTCCCGACAATTATCAATGCCCCACCAATTATTATCAATATTCCTAATTTCTTGGAGGGTTCTTTTCTTGTGATGAAAAATGATATAATCAACAGTGCAGACGGAATTATCCCAAAGACAGAGCCTCTCACAGATACATTCATTGGAAGAAAACCATTCTTTCCACCATTTGCTGCAATTACGTCAAGACCATAAATACAGAGCATGATTATAGATATAACCGATATTACAACTGCTATCTTTGTTTTCACATCTAAGCTTGGCCAGTACATCTAATAAACTTATGAGAGTTACAAAATGATCTGCGTGCAGTTTGAAAATATAGAATGCAGACACATAGATTTTAGATCTAGATGGCACGCAAGTAGTTAACTATTTTTAAAACCATGTTCAAGGCATGTGGTTGACAAAGAGTCTAGGAATAATTGGCGGAGGTCAACTTGGGATGATGCTCACAGAAGCAGCAAAAACTATGCCAGAGTACATATCAGATGTAACTGTTCTTGATCCAATCGAGAATTGTCCTGCCTCAAGATCAGGGGCAAAACAAATTGTAGCAGATTTTAAAAATAAAAATGCCATAGTTGAGCTAGCACTTCAGTCAGATGTCATAACTTATGAAATAGAATCAGGAGATAGTGAGGTGTTGGAATCATTGCATGGCGAAGTTGCAATAAATCCATCTCCCAGTACACTAAGAGTGATACAAGACAAGTATCTACAAAAAAAATTCTTGAGGCAAAATAACATACCGGTGGCAGACTTTGATGTCATAGAATCACTTGATGATCTAAGGAAAAAAATTGTAGATTTCCAATATCCAGTATTACTAAAAGCAAGACGTGACGCCTATGATGGCAGAGGAAATTTCAAGATAAATTATCAATCCCAGATAGAAGAAGCATACAACAAGTTTGCCGGGAGACAAACAATGATTGAGAAATTTGTAGATTTCAAGATGGAAGTATCAGTGATTGCTGCACGAAATATCCATGGGGAGATTGCAACGTATCCTCTAGTTGAGAACATCCATAGAGAAAACATATTGGAATTCACAATAGCACCTGCGCGCGTAGACAACAAAATTGCATCCGAGGCAGATAGGATTGCAAAAAAAACCATGGATGTGTTACACGGTGCGGGAGTGTTTGGAATAGAGATGTTTGTGACAAAAGATGAAAAGGTATTGATAAATGAAATTGCTCCAAGAGTACACAATTCAGGACATCATACATTACAATCAAGTGAAACATCACAGTTTGAACAGCATCTAAGAGCAATACTTGGGTTGCCTCTAGGGAGTACAAAGCTAAAACATGCCACAGTGATGTGTAACATACTAGGACCAAAGGATTTCTTTGGGAGATACAAACCAATTATACTTGAACAAACAAATGGAGTTTACCTCAAGATGTACGATAAAGATGAAGCCAAGCCACAGAGAAAACTAGGGCATTTTAATGTAGTTGATGAACAAGACAAAGGAATAGATTTCGTCTTTGAGAAAGCCATAGAAATTAAAAAATCAGTAAAATTCACAGTTTAGAATAATTTATTTTTTAACAAGTGCAAACATCCCACCTGCACCATATGCTATTGCTATCATAATTCTAGAGGTTATTACAG
>JAGWGS010000177.1 GCA_028867235.1 Nitrososphaerota archaeon
AAGCCTGCAGGAATATCACATGCAATCAAACTTTGTAGAGATTTTATAAAAAATGATAGATTTGTAGTATATCTTGGAGACAATATTCTCAGAAAAGGACTAGTTGATTATACAAAAAAATTCAACTCCTCTACTGCAGATGCACTAATTCTTTTATGTGAGGTAGATGATCCAACAAGATTTGGTGTAGTAGAGCTTGATGGTTCTAAAATAAAAAAAATAGTTGAAAAACCAAAAAATCCTCCATCTAATCTGGCAGTAATAGGAGTCTATTTTCTTACTCCAAAAATTTTTGACATTATTGACAATCTAAAGCCGTCATGGCGTGGTGAGCTTGAGATAACTGATGCACTAGATATGTTACTTAATAGTGGAAATGTGATTGAATATAGTACAGTTACGGGTTGGTGGAAAGACACTGGTACACCGGAGGATATACTGCATGCAAACCAGCTTGTACTTGATACTATTGGAACTCCAAACCAGTTCTTGATATCTAATGATTCTAAAGTTCAAGGAAATATCATAGTTGGAAAAAACACAACAATCAGCAGGGATTCATTTGTAACAGGGCCTGCAATAATTGGCGATAATTGTACCATAGGCCCATCTGTGCGACTTGGGCCATATGTTAGTGTAGGAAATAATGTATCACTAAAAAAGTGTGATATAGAAAATTCCATAGTAATGCAAGGTGCCAAGATAGATGCAAAAATTCATCTGGTAGACAGCATAATATCGCACCAATCTGAGATTGAAGATCATACCCATCCAAAAAAACACCAGTTTCTTTTGGGGGAGCGATCTCAAGTTAGATTGTAGACACAAAACTCTTGTTATGTCTTCCTGATATGTACAAAATGGTAGAACACCACGTGATCTTTTGATTTAAACATTTGGCACAATTTCCTAGTATAATTCCTTACTGAACCTTAATACTGATTTGATATCATGCATCACAAATGAAAACATTAGTTGCACTACTCCTTGTAGCAATACTCGCAGGCTCGGTCACGCTTCCAAATGTATTCTCTGATGACGGACAAGATGACCAAAATGATAACAACAAAACCGACATGCAAGAAAACAATGATCATATAGATAATGAAAACATCAACACCCAAGAAAATAACCCTGACAATAAAGTCATCCAGTTTGAATATTCAAATACAACAAGTACAGGCATCACACTCCCAAATGGTATCCATATGGCATTCTCTTATTCAAATGGAACCAACACCGGGCAACAGATCTCATCATTTGTACACCAACTCCATGATGTATTCAAACAACAAAAAGACCTTTCCAAACAGACAATCAAGGACTGCAGAGAAAAGACAAGAGAATCAAACCCTGCTGACAGGAAAAATATAATGAATCAGTGCAAGGCAGACCTAAAACAGATAAACCAACAGTTCAGTTCAGAACACCAGCAACTCCAATTAGATTTTAAACAATTCCGAGAAATGATAATTAGTGACAACAGTAAAAATCACACAAAATCAACTACCACACAAAATGATATCAAGACACAGCATACAATTCAAAACCATTTCAAGCACAATGAACAGAACTCACGACAACATGGAAAGGGTCATCAGCAAAACCATGGAAGACAAGATTAGGAAAAAAATATTATCCAGTATTTTTTGAATTTTTCAAAATCATTTCTTTGTGTCGTACAGACAAACATCTATTTGGCATGTTTGTAAATCCAAGTCTGTTGAAATCTGATGTTACCATAATCGGTGCAGGTATACTTGGAACTTCACTTGCCTATTTTCTGTCTCATATTACAACAAAAAAGATCCTAGTACTAGACCATGCACCAAAGGCAGGATACCATACAAGTTCCAGAAACACTGGCAAAGTACATGCACCATTTCTATATGATCCAGAAAAAAAGAAATTATTTGCAAAATCAGCTAGACTTGGTTTTGAGATGTGGCAAGATTATTCCAAGCAAAAAAGCTTGGAATTCAAAACCGATGGTGTACTAGAGGTTGCACTTGATGAGCCTGGAATAAAAAGGCTTGAAAAATACATGTCTTGGGGAGAACAAAATGGATTGGAAAAAGATGACATGATTTTGCTTGATGGGGCAGATGTGAAAAAACAAGAACCTAATGTGGTATGTCAAAAGGCAATTTTCTGTAAAAGGGATGCATCAGTTGATTATGGGAAATTCACGGTATCTCTAATGAGTGATGCTAAAAAAAATGGTGCCATATTTTTACTAAATACAACCGCAA
>JAGWGS010000178.1 GCA_028867235.1 Nitrososphaerota archaeon
TAACTCAGGTGTCAAATACTGATCATAACAAAAACTTAATCGATTACAAAGGCTCATAATCGCATATGGCGTCACTTGAGGCTCTTCTAAAATCCCATAGCCTGAAAAAAGCAGCTATATCAAAATCGCGAAAACAAGTTGAAACTAAACTAAGGGAGGCAGTTTCAAAAAAACGTAGATCATCTTCTGGTCTTGTGGCCATTGAGAAGAAAAAAGAAGACTTAACAAGAGAAAAAGACCATGTAATGCAACTCTTAAACCAACACTTGTCACAAAAGGCAAGTATAGAAAGACTAAAGATTGCAGCAGAGGAAAGGCTCAAGCAAGAAGAGAATGAAAAAGACCAAGTAACACAACAAAGCCAGTATGGTTCCTCGGATGACAAGGGGACATTATCTGAAAGATTACGATATATTGATGAAAAAATATCTGAATTACATTCTGAACTAAAAGAAAGAGATTCGGCCTATTCTAGGCTGGAAAAGGAGATTGAATCAGGGGAGAGACAAAAATCCAAGATTGAAGACCAATTACGAAAACAAATCCATGCAAAACCATCTCTTATGGAACAACTAAAGGTATCAACAAAAGAAGAATCTCATCTGAGACCGAAATTTGAGTCACTATTAAAACAAGAAGAGCAGGCAGGAAAAGCACTCTCTGTAGTACAAAAGAAAGTTGCAGAAGCTGCAGCTCAAAGACGAAAGAAGATGGCAATGATTGCGGCTGCAAAAAGAAAGAAGGCTGCCGCACTTGCTGTACGAAAGAGAAAAGCAAAGGCCAAGGCAAGAAAAGCAAAACGACCAAAGAAAAAAATGGCTCCAAAACGAAAACCAACAAAGGCATCTAAAAGAAAAATATCAAAATCTAGAAGAAAACCATCTATCTCTTCTAAGAAAAAATCAAAAAAATCTAGACGACGATAAATCCAGTAAGAATAATTAATATTGAATTGATTTTTTTGTAACGATATTGTCTCTTCCTCCACGTATAATTGTTGAAATAACACAAATGCCTAACTTGAAAAATCCTTCTCTCATATGTGGATTTCCAGGCAGCGGTTTTGTGGGAAAACTTGCAATAGATCATATGATTGAACAATTAAAGGCAGTACCTTTTGCAAACATGTTTTCTTCTTCATTTCCACCACAAGTGTTGATTCAACCCAATGGCACAACAGATCTGATGAAAAACACTTTTTATTATTACAAGGGTGCCACTAATGACCTTGTCTTACTTGGTGGTGATGCACAACCTGTCACACCTGAAAGTGAATATGAAATGGCAGAAGAAATTGCAAAAATATGTGACAAGCTTGGAATTAAAACAATATACACACTTGCCGCATATATCACAGGTGCCTTTACAAAGTTGCCCAAAGTTTACGGTACAAGTACACTTGAACAAATCGTAAAAGAATTTCACAATTATGGTATATCAATAATGAATAGTGGAAGTATTACTGGAATGAATGGCCTGATAATTGGTGTGGGCAAGAGAAAAGGAATTACAGGGATATGTCTTCTCGGAGAAACATCTGGTTATGTAGTTGATGCAAAAGCATCCAAAATAGTACTAGAAGCTCTTGTAAAGATGCTTGATCTGCAACTGGATCTAACAGAAATCTCAAAAAAAGCACAAGATACTGAAAACCTTGTAAAAACAATAGAAGAGCAAATGGGACACAGGACTACAGGAGAATCTTTACACATCCCACAACATGACAAAAAATTGGGGTATATCAGTTGAAAAAACGCGGACCTATAATTACAATTGCAGGTGCAGTGATGATTGTCATTGCAGCATCTATTGCATATTCTGTAATGCCAAAGATGTCTTCTGATACTCAAGTAGGAGACTTTTTTCCTTCACCTGAAAGCTTGTTTGATAATGTATCTGATAAGGTAGAGATTGCTGCCGGGAGCACGTACACTTTTTCACATACTACAAATGCCGCCAAAGTTCCTTTAATGTGGGGTGTTCACATTGTGGATTATTCTCCTGATGATAGCGTAGTGGTGTCTATATCTAATATCTTTGGAGACAAGTTTGGATCTTTTACAGAAAGTGATCCTATTTTTATAAAATCATTTGAGGTACCAAAGGCAGATTCTTACAACTTTAATGTGGAAAACACGGGAAAAAATCCAATTACTGTAATCATGCTGTTTACAGAAAATCCTGAAAAATCAAAAGCATTAACTGATCCAAATTCACCATTTGTCAAAAA
>JAGWGS010000179.1 GCA_028867235.1 Nitrososphaerota archaeon
TAGAAACATTCTTTTTCGTATTTTTGGGTCTTGTCTTTGTCATAGTTCCTGGTACCATATTGACAAATGTTGTACTAGGACTTGTTATACTTGGAATACTGTTGTTGGTCAGATACATTGCAACCAAGGCGTCAACTCAAAAGTCCGAGTTAAAAAAAGATCAACTTGCAATAGTTATGATTTGTGCTCAAGGAGTTGTCCCTGCTACATTATCAATATCAGCACTAAATGATGGAATTCCCCTGGCAAGTACATTTGTGAGCCTTGCAGTATACGTGATAATACTTACAAATATTGTAACAACTGTTGGTTCCATATTTATTGCAAGAAAAAATAAGTCAACAGCTAAAGATATAAAATAATTTGTAGCATCTAAATTAAATAAAAAGAGAAGAGATGGCAGCTTTAATAGGCTGCCGAGATTGAGCCATACATTGTTGCATGTGCTTGATCTATTGTTTGATCTCTTGTGGCATCAGCTGTACCAATTGCAGATACATGGTTTGCGTTTGCAGTAGCAATTGCACTGTCCTCTGTTTGTACAAGTGGAGCTACGGCATTCCAGTATGATTGTAATGCAGTATTCCATGCCTTGGCATCCTTGGTGTAGGAATTGTCAAGTGCTGTCTTGGTAGTGCTTTCTGCGTTAATGTATGCAGTCTGTGCAGTACCAATTGCTTGGTCTTTTGTGACATCAGCAGTCTCTACTGCGGCAATTCTTATTGTTCTTGCCTTGAGTATTGCATTATCTTCATCAACATGAGCCTGACCTATTGTCTTGGATCTTGTTGCAAGTGTTGCATTACCAATTGCAGTGTAGAATGTTGATTGAGCTGTTCCATCTGCACCATCTTTTGTAGCAAGTGCACCATAGACGCTTGTCTGATGTGTAGACCATGCATCGTTTAATGCCTTGTCACGAGTGACCTGAGCTGCTACAATTGCGTTGGTTTTACCAGTAAGAGCAGTAGATATTGCGCTATCCTTTGTTGCCATTGCAGTGCCAATTGCGGCAGCGTTGCCTTTGGCTGTACTAACTGCAGTCTTGTATGCTGCTTGTGCATCTTGGACTGCTTGCTTGTATGCAGTATTTGCGTCCTGGACTGCCTGGCTGTATGCCAAGTTAGCAGATTGTGCAGCTTGCTTGTATGCAAGGTCAGCAGATTGGACTGCTTGCCTGTATGTTACTTGGTCCTGCTGCAATGTCTGTCGCAAAGTCTGTCTTGCTGTCTGGGTTGCAGACTTGGTACTTGGCTTTGTGTTGTCATTGGTGTTGGCGTTGCCATTGGAGTTGCCGTTACCGTTTGCGTTGGCATTGCCGTTACCATTGTCATTTCCATTACCTGGGTCTGCCATTGCCACAGTCATCAAATTTCCTCCAAAAACGGAAACCGCCAATACAGTAATTACTGCAAGTGCGGTTGCCTTTTTTGCAAGAAGTGATTTGAGTTCTTGTGTAGTCATGATTCTTGCTAAGCCTATGGTACAGTAGATATAAGCGATTGCGGAACTTTGTAAACTCACAATGATCAGTAACTATTCTGAGAAATGATTAATACTCTGAAGATATCTTACAGTTTACAATCTCCAGCACCAATGATAAGCAAGTTTTAAGTATTTGGCAAATGGTCCAAAAGGATAATTGAATAAAATCTTGTCCGTTACAACAATGCTAGGCATAGCAGCAGTCCTAGTTTGGTCTTTTAATTTACTTGATACTAAATCTGTATTTGCCCAAGTCAGTGATCAAAGCACAGACCCCAATGCAGGTCCAATACCTGAAGGAAATTACACTGACAACAGTACAGGTCCAATACCTGAAGATAACACAACTAGTACCGGTCCTGATACTGGAGACACATCAACGCAGGACAATACAAATCTTAGTGCAAACCCGGACAGCACACTTGCTTCAAGTGATAACCCACTGGCAAACGATACAAATGATACATCAAGTAACCTGACACAGACTGTTGTACCGACACCACAGAATACAACCACAATTACACCTCATCCAACTGCAGTTACCACCATGCCGCCACTAGACCAAGTCAAAGCAGGAACCAATCCAAAAGATGTCCAATGTAAGCAAGGATTTTCCTTGATAATCAAGTTGGATGATGGCTCACCAGCGTGTGTCAAACCTGACGTATTAC
>JAGWGS010000017.1 GCA_028867235.1 Nitrososphaerota archaeon
CCAAATACATAACAGAATTCAAGATTCCCACCGCATGTACCCAACCACTTGCAATCATGACAGACCCGTCAGGAGAAGTATGGTTTACAGAATCAAACACTGGAAACTTGGGCAAGTTTGATCTTTCTTCAAAGACATTCCAAGAGTTTCCAAACACCCAATGGCAGAAAGGTGAGAAATCAATGATGTGGGGACTGGCATCCGCACAAGACGGTAACATATGGGCTACAGATTCCCAACATGTTCTCATCTGGAAGTTCAACCCTTCAGATAAGAGCTATCAGAGATTTGCATTCCCAAAGAGCCAAACCCAAGACGGCTCATTCCCACAAATGTTACTAATTGACGGAAAGAATGCATATGTCAATGACTTTACTGGTAGAAAATTAGGAGTATTTACAACAGACAGTACAAGTCCAGACCTTGGCATTACAAGCATCCAATCTCCACAAAAATACAATTTCACTAGCGCAATGGTAACAGACTCTGCAAACAATGTATGGTATACAGCATGGATATACCAACAAGGAGGAAGCCTTGTCAAGTATGATCAAAAGACTGGCAACTCTACACAATATCCACTTCCACAAGATATTCAGGCACCAAATGGAATTACAATAGACTCTTCAGGAAAATTATGGATAATGGACACTGCAAGCAGTTTCTTTTTCGATTTTGATCCTGCAACATCACAATTTACAAAACATACAACATCTCCGCCTCAAGTATCATCATATGGAAATGCATCAGGGCTAATCAAGACGCCAATATCAAGACCGTACTGGAACCACTTTGATGACAAGGGAAGACTATGGTTCAACGAACAAGTTGCAAATAGTCTTGGAGTATACGACCCGGTAGCCCAGTCACTTGTAGAATATTTGGTTCCATCCAAAAATCCAAACTGGTCTGACTGCGGACCAATGAAAGACTGTGGAGTAGCTCAAGTACTAGACTTTGCAGTAGACCACAACAAGGTCTGGTTTACAGAGTGGGTTGAAAACAACATTGGGTTACTTGATTCAAGTGTTCCATTGCCACTAAATGTAACTACATCAGATTCCTCAATTACAGTCCACAGAGGACAAAATGCTACAGTATCACTAGACATTACACCACAAGATACACTCACATCTGCTGTCTCAATAGTAACATCAAACACTTCAGGACCCCAAACCATCTCAATCATGTCATCACAGGGTAATGTTACGGTAAACAAGCCAACAAGCGTCAAGATAACAATTGCTGCAGATAATTTTGCAAGCCCAGGAACCTACCAAATCCTGGCCGGTGCAAGATACCAAGATGTAACAGTATCAAAATACATCAATGTCACAATCCAGTAAGGTTCCCAACCTAGACAGAGCCATTGGAATCTCAACATATAGTACAAAAACAGAAGGAACTGGCGGAAAAATCAAGTCATCTCCGGAACAGTTTTTTGTCATGGAGCAATTACGTCAAAAGACACTTGACAAGATATCTTCTTCTGGAAGTTATACAGTATACAAGCTAAAAAAGCAAGGAATTGACACAAATCATGCATTATCGGACATTTTTACAAAATATGGGTTGCGACTAAAGGCACTTGGACTCAAGGATGCAAATGCCACAACAGAGCAATATGTATGCGACATGACAACAGGAAGATCTACTAACACTTTGGTCACAAACAGGTATACGCTTGAGAAAATTGGATCAGTACAAAAACCACTTACAAAAAAAGACATGATAGGAAATCATTTCAAGATAAAAATTGAAGATGCAGATTTTGCCAAAGTTTCAAGATTCCAAGAGCAAGACAAGATTCTCAACTTTTTTGGATACCAAAGATTTGGAAGCAAAAGGCCAGTATCACATTTGATAGGAAAAGCAATTTTGCAGAAAAATTTTGATCATGCAGTAGAGACTCTACTGTCTTTTACTTCAGAGTATGACACCCCACAAAACAACAAGGTACGCCAGATGCTAAAAAACAAGTCATCTTATGCCCAAGTCATCGACATGGTTCCACCTCAAATGGACATTGAGAGAATGGTACTCTCTGAGATGATATCTCATGGAGATTCTCTCAAGGCCCTGCGTGCAATACCCATCCAGTTGCGAAGATTCTTTGTACAGGCATTCCAATCATTTGTTTTCAACCAGACAGTATCTCAAGCACATGATTATGGAGAAGACTTGATGCATCCACAGCAAGGAGACGTCTGTTTTGACAAGGACGACAATCTAGGAAGATATGAAAATGACCCGGACCAGAGGCTTGCAATTCCTCTTGTAGGATATTCATATTCAAAGAAAAATAGATTTGATAGTTTCATATCACAGATTCTTTTAAAAGAACAAATCACACCAAAGGAATTTTTCACAAAGGAGATGCAAGAGACAAGTGAGGAAGGTGGCTTTAGGCAAGCTATCATATTGTGCAATGATTTTTCTATAAAGGAACCATATGTCGAGTTTACGTTATCCCGAGGATCATATGCAACAATATTGCTTCGTGAAGTAATCAAACCACAGGATCCAGTGTCAGCAGGATTTTAGAGAAAATCAGGTACAAAAAAGATCTCACGTATAAATTCCGCCCAAGTTTTATTAATTATGAACTTAGGCTTTTCATAATTGGAGACTAGAATCATACTGTTATCGTTTCTTGCCATTTTGCCAATCAGTCATGCATGGGCAGTTACAGACCTGAGTACACTTGGCAGCCCTACTGTATCAATATCATCAAACACAGGCGCTCCAGGAAATATAGTTACCATTACAGTATCACACATACCAGACATATCAAAGACAAGTTATCCATATCCGGATCTGTACATCTATTTGCCATTCTCGCAACCATTTGGCACTACGATATCAAGCCATTGTGGTGGCCAAGACTGCTTTCCAATATACACCCATGATGATGCAATAAACCAGGACCTTGCAAACAGGACCATAACATTTGCATTGCCAAGCACAAGTAACCCCAAACCAGTCATTCTAAACGGTCTTGAAAATACAGTCTGCGATGTTACAATAAACGGCAAGACAGTAGAGAGATTTTCAACTCTGTGCAATACAAAAAATGAGCCTCAAGGAACATACAACATCAAGATAGGATGGGTCCTTGAGACAGACCTTGACCAGAGATACACCACAAACACAGTTCTATTCCAAGTTATGGGCAGTCCATTGCAAACATCATCAAGCCCTGTTGCAGATAATGGCAATACAATTCTCAAGGAATATCAAAATGGTACAATTAGCCAAGCCCAGTTTTACCAAGATCTTAGATCACGTGGATGGACTGATGAGCAGATAAGACAGGCATTAGCAGTGATTGGCAAGCTGCCACATCAGATGGGAGTACCAGGTTCTGATGCAGGACTTCCAAACAACAATACAACACAAAATACAATCCAAACTATTCCAAACACAAACAATACAAATCAACCAATAATTCCAATCAAGATACCAGTAAACATCACCAAAGTAACAATCAATACAACCAAAACAAATCCAATTTCAGAAAATATAACCACACCAAAGGAAAATGTCACAACATCCCAAGTAGTGTATACAACAACACAGACTAATTCCACAGAGATACCAGCAAAAAGCAATTTCATGTGGAATGAAATTGTAATTGGATTATCATCTGCAGCAGCAGCAATAATGGCAGGTGTCGTGATATTTGTAAAAACTCATAGAGGTAGACACAATGCCTGACAAGTCATGTAGGACTTGTGGTGGAGAGCTTATCAAGTGGTCCACATGCTCCAAGTGTAAAAAAACTACACAAAAAATATGCAGAACATGTTCTGAAAAAACAGTAGAGGAAATTCATAATCATCATGTCTACCTTGAGCCATACATTACAACCAAAAAAGAAAGACTTGCCACAGTTCAAAGCTTCTCAGAGGTTCCACCCAAAAAGAAAGAAAAAAGACATGTCAGCCCCATTGCCATATCAATCATCATAGCAGGAATCATTATTTTGGCAATATCAGTTACAAATTATGTCGTGTTTTCAGACAGTTTTGCCCAAGATCAATTAAAACACTCATCGCCAGAGAAAACAATCTCTGCAACAAGCCTTGACACGCCTATACAGAATGTTCCAATACAAGGCAGTCCAAAAAGCACGCCAGTACAGGATATCCAGACCAGTGCTAAATCAGAAAATCCACCTTACACATACAACAACTGCCTTGGAGTCTCAGATGGAACCCAGTTGACAGTGACATGCCCCACAGAACAAGGAATTCCATACAAGGCAGTAGTGAAAATACCTACAGAATTGATAACCCATCTTGAAAGTGATGTGTTTAACTTGCGTGAGTTGTCAATTACAGAACATACTGATTCAATATCAATCCAGTATGCAAAAAAGATGTACGAGGCAAAATTCATCAACTAATAGTCAGGATGTTATCATTCTGAGAACTCAAATGATATCATGGTTTTGTCAATTTTGATATTGATTTTTTTGTTAAATGCCTCTTCAAAGATGAGTTCCAATATGGTTTTGTGGTACAAGGACCAGTTTTTACCAAGCTCATGTTTCATCACATATTTATGAAATGCATCTTCTTGTATGTGGCTTACCTGAACTGATGAATTTATCATGCGTAACTCAAACCACGACAAAAACGATTTGACGTCCATTTTCCCCTTCATGAACAAAGCCATATTTTTTACCTCATCTTTTCCTACACGTGAAGCAATCTGGATTATCTCCTTTTGTGTTAGTTTTTCAAAGACGTGTACAAAGACTTGCTTGTTTATCAACACAAATCCAATGGTAGATTCGAACATGCCCCAATCCAAAAATTGCTTTAATGCTTGATTTACAAGCGTGTTTGTGCTTACCTGCCTATTGGAAGATTCGTTACGAAGTCGTTTTATAGTAGAGTCATCAAGCCGAAATGTTATCGTTGATGTCTTTTTAGAGGGTGAGCTCAACTTAACATAATATCTAATGGTGTGTTTTTAAGAGTTGTACATCATTAAAAAGATCCCTATAAAGTCATTACCGAAAAATTCCGAGTTAATAAATTTGATTTAACTGTGTTAATCGTGTTTTTAATAAAAAACACAGCAATACGGTATATGCAATTGTCTCCAGATCCTACAGGAGAGATGTATGCATGGATTGCAATGGCAGCAGTAAGTGCGCTTGCTTCTGCTGTTGGAGTTTTTACCATACATAGAAAGCGATAGTAAAATACTATCTTTCCAGATTTTTAAGGAAATTATCTCTCTTCAGGTCCCAAGATGAATTTTTTTATCTCATAGTATCTTGCGCGAATAGTAGTAGATGTAACCCCTGATGCTCGTGTTATTTCAGATTGTGATTTTTGTTCTGCATTTAATATGCAGGATAAATACAAAGTTGCAGCAGCCATTGCTTTCGGATTTCGTCCCCTAGTCATACCTGCTTTTTCAAGTGTCAGTAACATCTCTAGCGCATTTCTTTGTGATTTTTCAGAGACTTGGGCCTCATTTGCAACCTTGGCAAGAAATTCCACAGAACTAAATGGTTCTAAGGATAAGCCCATTTCCTCTACCAAAATCCTATATGTCCTTCCAAGTTCTTTTTTACCAATATTACTTGTAAGAGATATCTCACTCAAAGACCTTGGAACTCCTGCCTGTTTGCATGCAACATATACACATGCACATATGAGATTTTTTGATTTTCTCCCAACAGTCATTTTTTCCCGCATTGCTTTTCTATACAAATGAGCCGAGTTTTCTGCCACAGAATCAGGTAATGCAAGTTTGACTTGTAGCACGTTAAGAAATACAAGTGCAGAACGCAGTGTCTTGTTTTTTGCAGCAACCGCACTTCTAGTATTTAGTATCTTTAGGCGATAAAATGCATTCTTGTTTACACTTGATAGCGATTTCCCCATACCATCTCTGTCAGACATGATTGTTGTCATGTTCATATCATACATTGTAAGTGAATTTGCAAGACCAAAATTTCTCTTTTGGCTGTCTGCAGAATCATGTTCAAAAAGAGGAGTTGTTTCAGCAGATCTTTCCTCCAAGACCCGTCCACATGAACCACATAATATTTCACCAGAGGAGTTGTCAGTAATTATTGGCCAACCTTTGCATCCGGATGTAATGCAAACATGATCAGAAGATGATTTTTTCGATATCTCTGGTCTTGCCAGTACCTGTTTGCGCTTACTCATGTATCAGGTCCGCCCATTGTTTTCTGTCCTCAGTCTGAAAGGCAGGTGTTTTTTCAATCTCTTCTTTTATCAACTGGACAGCAAGCTCCGCCTCATTTCGTAATTCTTCAGATATACTCCTTGAGCGAATCTGTGCAATACCATGAAATTCATAATTCATTTCAACCTCAAGAAGCGTCTGCGTTCCAATCTGAGTTATCAGGATATCTTTGGTTCCTGTAATCATCCCCTTTGTCCATCGAATGTGTATTCCTTCTATTGGAAACAAGATGATTTTTTGTGAACACTTTTCAGAGTTTGCAAGCGTGACTTGACGTGTCATAGTATTTCCGTTTTTGTAGACAGTTCGTACACGCGACATTCCTTTCCAAAAATATGGATCACGTTGAATTTCAGATATTACACTCCAGACTTTTTTTGCAGAAGAATTTATCATAATTTTGGAGACTACCTTTATCATCAACCCAATATGGTATTATCAGGTTAAATCCTAGATAGTACACACTGCAATCTATCCTATTGATATACAAGAAACACCAAACGGTACCATGTATGAAACATTTGTTCTCATAAACTGTGATTTAGGAAAAGAAGAACAAATTGTAAAGTCATTACAAGAGATAGAATATGTAAAAGAAGTACAAGCAACTCACGGAGTGTACGATGTCGTAGCAAAACTAGAAACAAAAACAGAAAAAGAACTCACGGAAATAGTACGACAAAAAATACTAGGACTCGAGCAAGTTCATAGTGTACTGACATTATTTGCAGTGATATAGTTAGAGGTTGTCCCCAAAGTTTCTTGTGTGTGCATCTACCTCATCCTGAGGAGATGGAGACTTGTTTTCATGTTTGTGTTCGCTTTTGTGTATGCGTCCTTCCATCTTCTTTTGGTGTTCTTCTCGCGCATGATGCAGCCTGTCTTTTTCATGTACAAACTCTTTCCCACAGTGTTCACATTTTGCAATGGTATGGTGATGATCATGTCTTGCATGATTGATTAAATCATCATAAGCATCAAATGATGATTTACACTGGTCGCAGTTGAATTTCTTGTTGAAAAGTTTCATGACATCATAAATGAAAAATTACGGCATAATAAAACTGTCGTATCCACATATTTATTACGACCAAAACATCATACATGTGACATATTTCATCTTGTAATACATGTAATTTTACTGCCAGGTTATTTTTAAAAACACAATTGCCCCAATGAGTTGTACAATTCTTACCAACAACACAAACGGCAATAGTGCTGCTTGATAAAGATCAAACATTGTAAAAAAAGTATAAACATTAATTGCATTATCCAAAAACAACATGCTTGCAAAAAATATCATACCAAGATGTACTTGGGAGTGCGTCTTTGAATGCATCTTTACAAATGTACCAATAAGGATACCAAAGACTGCCATGTTTGCACTTGCCACAATGGCGCAGTAAGGAATTATTGTCATTTTGAATAGATCCCCTTTCTCTCATGTTTACTTCTAGATAGTTTTAAGACAAGTTCATCAAAAGATTTTATATTTTCTTCAAGAAGAGGTGCAAGAAAGTAATTTGTGCCATACTTTTGTCCTATATGCGAAATCAAGTTATTTTTTTCAAGTACATTGAGATGATGTTGTATTGCTCTATAGTTTAGATCAAGTTCCTTTGTTATTTGGTGTGCATTAAGAGGTGATCTTTTTAATGCAAAGATCAATCTTATCCTATTTTGTCCCCCTCGTGAGGCTGCAAAGACCAGCCAGAACAAGTTTTTTACATATGAGAGGTCAGATTTTTGAATCTCTGTGCTTGATACATAATCATTACGCGACATAGAGTCGTCATACGGATTCATAACAACGGCATTTTGGTGTAATGACATAAATACATTTTTCAAGATTGGATACAAATTCTATCGTTCCCTTTGTGATGTGATATTATCATATGTCTCCATGTTGGCTTCCAAGAATGAAGATACAAAATAGTTTGCTCCATATTTGTCGCCTACTTTGGTTACAAGATTATTTTTTTCCATTACCTCAAGATGGTGTTGTATCGCACGATAGTTCAAACCAAGATCACTTGCAAGCTGATTGGTATTTTTTGGTAGTTTTTTAATAGAATCTATTATTCGAATTCTATTATCACCTCCACGTGATCCTTTAAAGACATAGAAAAGAAGATTTTTTGCATACGGGAGACTGGGCAATGTCTTTTCTCACATATTGGCAGATTAAAAGATACACTAAGTCATATGCGACAAAAAAAGAAAAAAGATTAGGAGACTATGATCGTTCCACGCATATGTGTGTGAATGGTACAAATGTATTCATATGTACCTGGCTTGCTAAACGTGAACGAGAACGTCTTTCCTGCTTTTATTATTCCACTATCAAAGGTCCCGTCTGGATTCGTTGTGCCCGGATTTACAGATGTGACTGTATGAGAATTGCCGTCAGTGTTAACAAATGTCACTGTAGTACCTGTCTTTACATTCAATGCATTTGGAGTAAAGAACGGCGATTCAAGACCCACAATGTTTACTGTGTTTTGGGGCATGGTAGTACTTGCGTTAGATACAGTCTCTCCTCCTGTTGGTTCAGATACAAATACATCAAATCTAGTATCAGCACTTCCCCACATGTAGCTTGAAAGCGGGCTTGGCTGTATCTGTATGTCCATGACATAATGCCCGGCACTAGGGAACACTTCAGTCAATGTCATCACCCCAGTATGTCCATGCACTGCTCCCTTCATGGTCATCGCACCTTCCACAGGGGCAGACTCGGCTGCAATATAATTCCCTGTTTTGAGTACAACTTGCATGTCAGGGTGAGTTATCATGGAACCATCTTGTGCCTTGGTTGCAGTAAAGACAAACGTTACAGGTTGTCCTGCCACTATCTTGTTTGATGTTGTACTAAATTCAAGATTTAATGCTGTATCAGGAATTGATCCTTGGAGTGTGTGTTTTTGATCTATTTTTTGTACATAGATGGGAAACACGAAGGTCCTTGAACCAAAATCATTTTGTGGATCTTTTGCAAATCCCTTTGGACTGCCAGACAACATAGTATGAGTCCTTCCCTGTGGCTCTACCTCCATTCCCATCATTGTATTTCCAATTGATGATGTTGTCAGATACACCATGCTCTCACCTGCTTCAGGAATTGCAACCTTAAAGTCCATATTTCCTGTATGAGAGTGTCCGGTAGTCGTCTTGTATACTATATCGCCATCTGGATCTTTTACAGTTATTGCCCAGTCAACATGGCTTAGCTTTGCTCCGGATGCAGTATCTTTTGCATGCATTTGTATTGATGCCAATTGGTTTGCTTGTATGATAGGATCGGCAGTAAAGTCTACTGTCACATTATCAGATGCCTTTGATAGCGGCGTGTTTTGCATTGTAGTGTAATCTTCTGTAGATTCTGATGATTCAGAGCCCATTGATTGTTGGTTTTCTCCCATCATGCTAGATTCTTGTGCTTCTGCCATGTTTGCATGACTTGACACATGTAGCGGCACAAGCATTATTGCTAGTGCAGCAAGAATTACAGTCGACGATACAATTACCGCATTTTTCATCTGCATGAAAAATTCTAGTTTAAAAAATTATTTAGCGCTATTTCAAGATCATATGCAAATTATATGCAAATCATTTTTTGTAAAATCAATTCATGTAAGATAAATCAGAATTAGAGTTAGTTAAAAAATCCAATGTTATATCAAAATATCAAATAAAAAAATAGGTATCAGCGTTATTAAGTTCTTGGAAGAACCACTATCTCACCGCGCATGTTTGGCTCATGCATTGAACACCAATAATTTATGGTTCCGACTTGATCTGCAGTAAAGTTGATTGTCTTCATCTCTCCTCTATGGATATCAAATTCAGGGGCAATTCCGTCTACAGTTATCATGTGCTCAGGCCCCTGCACATCCACAAAGTTAAGGGTGACTTGATCTCCCTGATGTACAACTATTTGAGATGGCGCAAACATGTATTGTCTTACTTTCCATCCACCCTTGTCATCAATTTTCTTGATGACAAACCCACCACCAGATGGAAGCATCGAAGTGGTAGGATATGGTTCTGGCGGGTGCTCAGATGTACCATATATACTTGTTATTCCATCAAGATGAACGGTTGCGATATAGAATGTCTTTTGCGTTGCAGCAGAAGCGATTCCAATATGCCCAGACATTGTTCCTCCAAGAGATATTGTGGCAATTATTCCTATCACCGCAATAGTCAAGCCAGCAATTATTCCCTTGTTAAGATTTTTCATATCTTGAAGAAAAAACCAATCCAAAGTTATTTAGTGATATTTCAAAATTATATGCAATTTGTATGCAAATTATTATTTCTGCATAACATCACAAGACAATAATTTGCGTGTCATTTTGAAAAAAATGTTTTATTATTGTTGATTTTTTCATTATTGATTCGATTTAATGACATATGGATATCACGTCCTTCTTTTCCTCATTGAATCGAATCACATTATCATATAATACACAAATTTATACAAAATTTGTATCGCATTTTGAAATATCACTAAATATTATTTTTCAAATTCTTACAATCAATGACAAAAATTCTTCTAGCTGGATTGACATTGGCTGTAATCCTTGCAGCAATTGGATCAAGTGCGCAAGGCTTTGCAATGCCAGACAAGTCACAAGGTATCATAGAACAATACATCAAGACACAAAATAGTCCACTTGACCAGAACATGATATTGGTAAGTGACCCACCAACAATGAAGGGAGGTAAGGCCACATTTCATCTAATACCAAAACCGCAAGTAGGACCTGATGACATACCAATAGCACAGACAAACACACCAGACCTAGTTCTGACAAGTGTAAAGACTCCAGATAGCAAAACTATATTGAAACTGTTGCCAAGAATACAGGAAGGCATAGACGGTACAGCAATACCAAAGAAAATGCAAGAAAATATCACGCCTATTCCTGTTGCCGCAGAACCTGAGAAGATACTTGTGAGCGTGGCAACCCCCAATGGAGGCAGCACTCTAAAACTAATACCAAAACCGCAAGAGGGTATCGATGGAGCTCCAATACCAAAAACACCTGAAACCCAAATGATGTTGTTGGTAGTAGATCCTGTCACATCAAAAGGCGGCACAGCAACATTCCACTTGGTACCAAAACCAGCACTTGATTCAAGAGATTCATCCTCATAAAAGGACATCATCATTCTCAACTATTGAGAATTTTTTTTAAAAAAGATAACTCGATTTGTTGCGCATTACCAAGATTTGTACATTATTTGCATATCATTTTGAAATATTGCTAAATAATGACTATCACTTTTTGATTCATGCGTAGTCTGCATCCAATCCTAGTATTTGCCATAGTAATATCATTTGTTGGATTACATGCTTCATTTGCCATATCAAATGACAACTACAATACTACAAGTCCTGATATCATACAACAGACAAATGCAAACAGCATTCAAGTAAATGACAGCAATTTTGTTGTAAATTACAGTATCACAAATGGAACAATACTAAATATGCACGGTGATAACCAGTCACGCTCGGTAGTCATACACACAAAAACCACAGGAAGTGGGATCTTGACAATAACATTACCTAGAGAACTAATTGATTCAAAAACAAACGGAGCAGATGACAAGTTTTTTGTCACAATAGACGGACAAGAGGAATCATTTGATGAAACAAAAACAACAGATAGTAGCAGAACATTAAACATTGCTTTTGGTACAGATACCCAGGAGATAGACATATTTGGAACAAAAGCAGTACCTGAATTTGGAAATATACCATACATTACACTTGCTATCCCAATAATGTTTTTAACAATATTTTACAGAAAAATCAAGAGTAAGATTTTTTCATGAATAAATCCTTGATTTTAATAACTATAGTTTCTATTTCGTCAGGTATTATCATAGGAACTAGTATTGATTACTCTCATGTTTTTGGGACATCAGATGATGTAAAAACTATAACTTCGATTCATCTTATACAATGGCATTCTCTAAAAAATATAACGTTAAAGCATGGACAATTTCTAGACCTTGCAGACACTACACCAATGCGTACCATAGGAGGACATGTTGCCATGTACATACCATGTGATAACTCAGGAAACCCTTCAGTCCAATTCTTGCAAGGCATTGTGGATACAGACAAGAATACACTCAGTCCAGTAGAACCTGAATACATAAAGTACCTATCAAATCCTGGCTCTAGTTGCCTATACCATTTTGATATTGGAACAAATCAAGGTGTGACTGATTTTGCAATACTAAATGATGGTAACAATCCAGTAAGTTTCAAAGATGTAAACACTATAACATTTTCAATTGAAGAAATCAAATAAACAAAAACCAGAGACAACGGTTTTAGTCATAATTAAGACATTACAAAATCTTAGAGACTGTATCTTTTAGATCATTTGCTGCCTTTTTGCCTTTGTTGTTGGTATTCAAGTTTACATGATCCACAAGATCCTCAATTATTATCTCCATGGTGCTGTCAAGTGCTGCCCTTACTGCAGTAATTTGCTGTACAATCTCCGGATAGCCTTTTCCCTCATCAATCATTTTTTCTATTCCCTTGACATGTCCTTCTATTCTTGCCAATCTTTTTTTAACTTCAGGTAGTTTGTGATGAGTCATGTAAGTACATTTTTCATTTTGGTGATATTT
>JAGWGS010000180.1 GCA_028867235.1 Nitrososphaerota archaeon
GTAAATCCCACGGGATGCGATATGATGAAATTCCAGGAACAGATATGGTGTTTGGTGTTACAATCCAGTTACCCTGTCTTCCCGAACTATCAATTAAATTTTTGTCCCACTGGTATTGAGTGCCCAGGTGCCACTCTGTCCACCATGCGTCCCCTTCATCTGATCCAGTACCGACTTTGATGATTTTTCTAAATCTAGACCTTACCATAGATTCGGTCAATACGGGAAGGGCAGATACATTAATTGACTGCATTTCATCAACTACAACAAAGTCTGCGGGAATGGAACGAGCAGATTCAAAGTCATTCCAAGCAGACAGCATGTATAAGTTGGAACCATTTCTAAATGGCAATCGTGAGATGCTGCTTTTATTTTTTAGAGTTATAGCGCTTAGATATTGAGATTGTTCAACTGCCTCTAATACTCTTTTGCTTGAGAAAATCTTGACATGTTCATATCTGTCAGTCATGTATACACCAATGGTGCCAGGATTCTTTGACAAATTGTACAAAAGCCAATTTAAGCTCATCTCAGTGACACCCATTTGGCGAGGTTTTACAATGTTAATGATGGGATTCGGGTCACACATAATGTGCTCAAGAAACGGCATGAGGTCAAAGTTGAATGGTTGACCGTGTAGTTTACGGACAGACTTTGTTCACTTGACTGGGTCTGTTATTTCATCAATATGGCTGGTATCAAAAGAGGGTTCAATCTTGCGACCCTGGGTTTCAAAGAGTTTGATGTTTGCACGGAGTCTATTAATCAGACTCATTTTTTGTTTGCCTCCATCATATTTTTGACAGTCTCTTTTATGGTGGGAATCATCTCTAGCGAGTCAATTTTTTCCCGGAAAGCTGCAATGTTGCGACTAGACTCTGAACGTCTACTCAAGAGTTGGACGTAAACTTGCATGTTTGTTGTTGATTTTATTTTTTCTTCAATCATGTCAAAGTTTTGATATTCACTGCACAAGAGATCCATGTAACATTTCATGGATCTACTTCGAGCTTCTTTTTCACGGCTGATGATATCTTTTGCTTGATCTTGTTTTATCACATCATCCCACACCGAAAAATATTTGAAAACAGTTTTGCGATTATATTTTGTCAAATGACAAATATCTTCAATAGTCAGTCCCCTGCGATAGTATTTTTTCACATCATTTTGAATTTTTACTTGATCACGTTTTGTCGGGCGCCCATTCCACCGTCTGTTGTCTGAACCATGTGATGGTGACATCTACCCAATAAGCTGAAAATTTGGGTTTTTATGTATTTAAAAAATTGTGAAATTTTTTCTCAATTTTTTGGTATGGTGTCACCTTGGAATGCCGTAAATTGGGCCATTTTTTGTTATGTTTTCATGTACGTTTATTTCATATTTATCTGTGTCTTTTTCAAATAAATTTATGATTTTAACACAATTTAACTATTTAATTGATTAAATAAACACAGCATCTATTTGTGAATTTATGTCCAGTACATTACTAAATCTCCAAACTATCGTATCCGGTACATGAAAATCATATCAAACCGTTCCTAAAAAACACATTTTAGAAAAAATGTCCATTTATTTCCATTTATTGCTTATATATCAAGCCAATTTTTCAACCAATTATGAAATAAACCTGCAAGCCAAAAAACAATGCCTATTTTATTCTCATGATGTCACATCACAAAATTCTCAAAAACAAAAAACCAGTTCTTAATGAAATAATAATACGATTTTACAAACAAAACATCAGAAATGAAAGTACTAGTTGATGAAATGTATGATGGATATGACACTAGACTCAAGGAGTTTGGCTATGATGCATTTAGCGTCAAAAAACTAATTGCTCAAGGAAAAAAACTATCAAGTGACTATTCCGTGATAAAATATGCTGAAGAAAATGGCATGGTTGTAGTCACAGAAGATGTAGAGATTGGAAATGCGTGTAAGGAAAACAACATTAGGTGCGTACTGCTTGACAGCGAAACTATATTCAAGATAATACTCGAAGACCTAAGCAAGTACAAGGAACTCTAGCTGTTCTGTGGCTTGCCAATCTTCTTTTTGGCAATTATGATTGCTATGATTACAATTCCAACTATTACTGCACCGTCAATATAATCAGAATAGTGTCGTATCTTTGTCCA
>JAGWGS010000181.1 GCA_028867235.1 Nitrososphaerota archaeon
CGGTGTTTTCAAGAGAATCCATCTGTCCTTCCTTGTCGTCTAGGGCAAACTCTGCATTAAGATAGTAGAGACCAAAAGCAAGTGGTTCTTTTGTATATTTTGAAAGAATGATTCCTTCCTTTAGTGAGGAACCGATTTGTTTTGCAATGTCATCTAGATTAACTTCAGTTCCTGTTGGAAGAATTTTTGCTCTAAGTGATAATCGTGCCAATTTCTATGGTCCTTCAAAAGTACATGAGCTACATTTGTATTGCCTTGCTGCTTCTCTGCAACTCTCGCATCTCCAAAGCAATACAGAGCCACAACTTGGGCAGTTAAATTTTACACACTTATCATTAGGCATAATGGGTCTGTGACATGAACTGCACACAGGTAATGCTATGGTTGATGACATGAATAAAACTCGATTTCTACCGCATTTATATCTTGCTTATGATTTTTGATTCAGCTTAGCAATCTTCTTAGCTCATTTCCTAAGATTGCCTGGACTGCCTTTACCGATCCGCGTACACCTAACATCTTTGCAACTGATATAGCATGAAAATCAAAACTTCCTTCTGCAGAGATCTCATCGAGCATCTTAGGTGTAACTGATTGGCAAATAGAATCAATGGATTGATTGTCCAGTCTCTCAAGTAATGATCTTGCAAGAAGCATGTTCTCAAATTCTTTTCCAAACTTTGCAGTCCATTTTTTCTGGTATGTGCCTAGTTTGAAAGTATCATTTGATTCTAAAAATTCTGAGATTGCCTTACCTGCATATATTCCTCCCATTCCTGATGTGTATATGCCGCCTGCAGTTGTGGGCTTGGCCTGGCCTGCTGCATCTCCTATTGTGACTATGTTTCCTGCAACAAATTCCTTGATTGGACCTTTTACCCAGATTGGCGCAAAAATCTTTCTTATGGTAGAGTATTTTCCCTTTTTTCCAAGAAACTCTTCTATTGCATCTGCGGAGTTGATTCCTCTTCCTGCAACTCCTACTTTGGCTTCATCTCTTCTTGTTGGTATCACCCATGCAAAATATCCTGGATATTTTTCCTGATCCAAATACACCTCGATTCTTTCCTTGTCTATCCAGTCTGCAAAGATTTCGTATTGAGCTGATTGTAATATTCCAGTCCTGTCTTTTTGGACAAGAGATGTAACTCCTCTTGCATCAACTATTATCTTGCATTTTATGTCACCTTCCGAAGTCCTGACTCCTTGTTTTGTAATTTCTCTCAATGATGTCTTGACTTGAATCTCTGCCCCCTTGACCTGTGCCTGATGTGCAATTTGCTTGTCAAATTCCCTCCTGTCCAAAACTATGACTTGTTGCGGTCTTGCATCAAGTGTGAAACTCTTACCTGATGGTGATATCAACTTGGCAGAGCGTATCTTGTTGTCAAGTGTAGCCCTCATTGGTATTATTCCAAGGTCATCCATTGCAGGGATGCTGACAACTCCTCCACAATGCTCTGGCGTGCCAATCTCGTAATCTTCTTCTACAACTAGGACCTTGTGGCCTCTTGCAGCAATCTCTCTTGCACATAATAGTCCTGCAACACTCCCACCTGCTACAACTACATCGTAATCCATTTTTACAAAATCAATCTGTACTCGCTCTATTAATTCAATGTGGGTATCATGGAACGCTCTCTGCATCTAGTGACCTGAAATATTCTCGCTGGTAATTGGGAGATTTTTTTGAGTTTGTGGCGGTGGTTTACTTTGGAGGGAACCTGGGTCTTTTGAAAATTATAATTAATTCTAAAATGTTATTTTAAAACATAAATTATTCATGTTTTAATTTATTACATCAAAATAATGCATTTTCTTGAACTTTTTAAACAAGTTCGTTGAACTTGATCTGTGGTATGGAGGCACTTGATTGCTAACAAACTCTGTATCTGATTTCTATACTCAGCAATCCTCAACTTATGACAAAATAGAAGGTTGCTCGTATTGGGAGAAATTATACTATGAATACAATCAACTTGTTCAAAATCATCTTCATGTAAAAAAATCACGAACTTTGGACCTAGGTTGTGGTACTGGGCTTACTACTAACTTGCTAATGCAAACAAGAAATGAAACGGTAGGACTTGATCTTACGTG
>JAGWGS010000182.1 GCA_028867235.1 Nitrososphaerota archaeon
TCTGACTGGAGCACACCCAAGCTTTTAGGATTCCGCTTGCTGTTGCGTTGGCTATTTCGATTTTTTTCATCTCCATCCACTGGCTTCCTTTGTATTGATAGTACCCTGACCAATCTTTTTGCATTTGTTCCTTGGTCACATTAAGACCCGGGATGGCATAACATGGTGCATGTAGCCAATCAGAATTTAACAAACACCCGTTTGCAACATGATTCAACGTGAGGGGAACTAGTATTGAGATGGAGATTACAATTATTCCAAGGTGTAGAGTTTTCATTTCTTATCAATAGCCTCTTGAATTTTCAACTGTAAAATGTCGAATTATAACATGACCCCATTCATCTCCACCAACTATCGTATAGATACCTGAACTAAAAGAACCGCGGCTATCATATTGTAGAGAACCACTTAGTGACAAATGTTTTTCCATTGTCACAGAGCCAGTACATGAAAACATTCCAGTACATTCTGTGTACGCCTGACTGCTCAACGGTTGAAATGTAAAACTTTTAGGATGAGGTACAAACGGACACGGAGGCGTTGGAAATAGTGGAATTGAAGTCGTGCTTGTAATATTGTCCTGTGTGTAAAATCCTTGTAAAATTGCAATTCCAAATGGAACGTTATCACACGGTCCTGTACTGAGATCATCACGCAGTGGATTGCTTGCAGCCCCAATCACAACCGTATCAGAACTTGTATTGTTAAGTGAGATGTCTATTCCTATTACATGTCCGTATTGTATGTGACTTGAATTAGTGGAAAGAAAAAGATGGAGAAATGATATTGCTGTCTGGGTATCAGAGCTTACAAGTAGTCTCACGCTTTGATGAAGTACACTAACACCGACTTGTGGATTGGTATGAATACTGAGATTGGTCTGAGTATAATTATCTGAGCACGGCGGGCCTTGAACAAGAGTTCCTATCTGTTCATGAGAACCACCATCAAACTTGGCATCTGTTCTTAATTCATATCCACCACATGAACCAATTGGTCCACCATACCAAGGACTTGGAAGTAAAGTAAAGACAATTCCATGAAAGGTTATCTGTAAAGGCGGGTTGTGATAGCTTGTCATGGTGTCATTTAAAATTGTAAAATCATACGTTCTATTTTGTATACCAAGAAGATTATTTTGGTAATCGGTTGTAGGATACGCATCAAATCTATACTTGCTTTGATACTTGTTTTCGCTGATTGTTTTTGCCCACCCCCATTGCATCAGCTTAAAGCTGCTCTCAAGTTTTACACATGCAGGAGAACCATCTTCTGCTTTGAGTATTAACTGGAGTCCCTGCCAACACGTCACGTCTTTTGCAAGGGTTCCGTGTCTGAACTGTTTTAGTGGAGACTCTAGCTGGATTGTAGTGATAGGACCTAATGGACCATATCTGGGAGTAGAATAATTTCCAATATTAGAGACATGTGTTTGATTTGCGTGTAGAAAATGTATTGTGTGATAGTAAAATGAACTAGAATCACTGTAAAATCCCATCTGATATGTCAATTGGTTACCGTTTACCTGAAAAGTGGCATTTCCTCCTTGTATGGGTGGGCAAGATAGAGCTGCTGTACCGCCTATCTGAATGTCAATTGTCTCATTTTTACCTCCAATTGATTTGAATTCAGGTACTTTTGTTATGTATCCTTTGTACAAAGAATCCCAAAATAGATTATCCATGTTATCCTTTGTCACTTTTACATTGGGATTGTTTTGCCTGACAAACTGCATTACTTGAGGATCAACATTACTTAGATCATTGATTCTTACACATGATTTTACAATTAGATGATGAGTCTCATTTGATAGTGGAATTTTTCCAGATATACTTGATGATGTCTGTGCAAAAACAAGATTAGTGCAAGATATGACCAGAAAGAAAATTATCATGATGGAAAGTTGTAGAGTTTTCATTTTTATTTTCTGTTTTTCCTAATTAGAATTAGTACTACAAATATTCCTACTACAATAGCACCAATAATTACATACGGTAAAATAAAATTAAAAGGATTAGCCTCGGTTGTAGTATAATCTCTTGTAAGATTAAAAAGTTCATACGATACTACGGAATTGTTTCTCAAACTGATTTGA
>JAGWGS010000183.1 GCA_028867235.1 Nitrososphaerota archaeon
AAATCGTGGATCAAGAAGTGTTTTTGCTCGTTTAGATTTCCAACGTTCTAAACTCTTTTTGGTTAATTCAAATCTAGTATTTTTCTTTTGATATTTGTTTAGTGGGATCTTATCTTTCAATCACTTCGTTATGATTATTGTCATAATTAACCACTTCCAACAAATCATAACCTTAGCTTATGTCTAATTGCGTCGTAAAAACACGAAGAAACGGGGGGCTTTCCCTTTTTACTCTTTGTCGATGTATTCATTTGGTTTAGTATCAATTATTTATCGGGAATTATTTGTAAAAATTCTTGAAAAATTTCATTCCATTTCTTTTGGTATCAAGCCTAGTCATATGTAGTACAGCCCCGTCTTTTTCACAAGATTACAGCATCCCATCATGGATAAAGAAAAATGCCAAATTTTGGTCAGAAGGAACAATTCAGGATAATGATTTTACAAAAGGAATTGAATATCTAGTACAAACAGGAGTAATCAAGGTACAATCTACACCCACAATGAAAATAAGTTCAAAACACATCCCAAAATGGATAAAAAACAACGCAGGACAGTGGGTAAATGGAACCATCAATGATTCAGATTTTGTCAAAGGAATTGAATACCTAGTACAAACAGGAATCATACAGACAAATTCCACGCAAAAATCAGAACAAAATTCCCAAACAGAGACATCAGATATCATTCCAACCACATGCACTGCTCAAGAAGATGGAATTCTACCTGATCCAAACTGCACACCAGGGGCAATCGACCCACGTGTAACACAAGACAACATTGATTCTACAATATGCGTTCCAGGATACACCAAGACTGTAAGACCACCAGTATCATACACAGAGCCATTAAAACTCAAGATGATGGATGCATATGGATTTACAGACAGCCCAAAAAACTATGAGTTTGATCATCTAATCCCATTAGAAGTAGGAGGAAACCCAACTGATATCAAAAATCTTTGGCCAGAGCCACATGATACAACACCTGATTCATTTGACAAGGACAAGTTTGAAAACTATCTACACGAACAAGTCTGTTCAGGTGCAATGGACTTGGCAACTGCACAAAACCAGATTGCTACCAACTGGGAAAAATACTGGGAAGATGCAGGAAGACCATAACTTCACAAGAGTCATATCTGCAAAACCATATCAAAAAAACAAATGCCAAGTTTGTACAGATTATTACCTGAAGAAATTGACGAGCTAGTAACAAACCTAGGACAGCCAAGATATCGTGCAGACCAATTGCTCCATTCCTTGTATCATGATTTTCCAAGAAAAATCTCTGACCTAAAACAAATTCCAACTACTATGCGAGATGCATTAACATCATCAGGATATACCATAAGTCAAGAAGAGGAAACAAGCCAGATTGTAAGTGAGGATGGGTATACCACAAAACTTCTACTCAAGTTTGATGAGAAAACTATGATTGAAACAGTACTGATGCAATACGGCCCAACACAAGACAAGACACATCCACGATCAACAGTATGTGTATCAACCCAAGTTGGTTGCCCAATGGGCTGTGTCTTTTGTGCAACAGGTCAAATGGGTTTTGAAAAAAATCTCAAAGCAGAAGAGATTGTCTGCCAAGTACTTCACTTCTCCAGAATTCTACAGAAAAGAAAAGAGCATGTCACAAACTTGGTCTTTATGGGAATGGGAGAGCCGCTTGCAAATTATGATGAGACAATTCGAGCCATTAAAATTCTGACACACAAGCGGGCATTTGGTCTAGGACAGAGAAATATTACCATCTCAACAGTTGGAGTCATACCAGGAATTGACCGTCTTGCAGATGAAAACATCCAGGTAAAGCTTGCCATATCGCTGCACGCACCAAACAACCAGTTAAGAAAACATCTCGTGCCAACTGCAGGGCCACACTCAGTTGAAGATTTGATATATACAGCAAAACGTTATTTCAAAAAGACAGGCCGTCGTGTCACTTTTGAGTATGCTCTAATTGACGGAATCAATGATTCAAACCAGGTAGCATCAGAACTTGCAAGCCTGCTCAAGGGAAATGGAGCCCATGTAAACTTGATTCCAATGA
>JAGWGS010000184.1 GCA_028867235.1 Nitrososphaerota archaeon
ATGCATCTCAGACGGAGCATGCATCGGTGTATGCCCAACAAAGGCAATCTTCTGGATGAGACCAATGACTTACACTCCAGGTCAACCAGTACCTCTACACAAGAATGGTATATTCGTAAAAGGCTGGGCAGAAGACGCCGCACTATAAGCGGATCTATTCTTCTTTTTTATTATTTTTTCATATTGAAAAATTTAATTTTTGTTTTTACACCTTTTGAGTGATGCTTCAAAAATTCATCTTGTACCGCATAAATGTATTTGAACTGATTATGTTTTAGAAACATTTTCCACGTTTTGGTAAATTCTGGAAATTCATCATGATGTGATTCCGAGTCGGCCATAACATAATGGGCAGCTGGATAAATATCTGATATCTCTACTGGGATAATTCCAAGATATTTGTTATATTGACAAAATTGTATATCATCTATTTTAGCAGAGAATTTTTTTCTTAATTTATTATATTCTGATGACGTATAAAATGGCCTCATTCCACCGTCTGGCATCATGACTAGAGTTTTTTTCTTTGTTCTAAATTTGCGAACAATTGTATGGAATCTGAAAATCTCTGGTCTAAATTGGTCTTCCTTGGAAAAAAGAAACACCGCATTATCTTTGTACCTAGGAGTAGTTTCTGTAAAATATGATGTATTTTTAGTAAATATTGGTATACTCTCAAATAATTTGGGGTGTGCCCTTGCTTTCCGTATTGTATATTCCCATAGTCGTCCTTCGTGAATGGCTTCTTTTACTCTGTCTACTTCTGCTTTTATTGCATATAGATTATGCAGTGCTATTTTGTTAATCCTTTCATCTTTTTCCAGAGATTGCATTTCTTTTGGCTTTATCTTGACACATACCTCACAACTACAAGAAAAATATGTAATTTCAGATAGATGTGCAGTACTATCCTCCATGATATATCTATCATGTTTTGCATATAGCATGTATGATGCAGAGTCAAATGTATCACAACCAAGTGCTACTGCAAGTGGTATGGTGAGTGGATGACCTGCTCCAAATAGATGAAGAGGAATGAAATCTGGAATGTTCTTCTTTGCAGTTATTATCATCCTTGCAAGTAAGTTGTATTCATATGACTCCATGAATTCTACGGGACTCCCAAGAGCCAACATCTGAAAACCGGCATTAACCAGTGCCCTGGTAGATTTTTTGACAAGATCCGAATATTCGCTACCTTGTATGGGGCCTACCCATATCTGTCCATTATGATCTCTTTCATCTAGAGTTTCTTTTGACACTTTTAGCGTGTGCTGAACATATTCAACCGCCTTTTTTTTTGCTAGTCCTAGTCCAGTAGGTCTATCTAAAGGAATTGCGATATCCGTACCTATTCCTTTTTCAAAAGCTGCAATTTTTTTATAATCTACATCTATGTCACCATATTCTAAAACTTGATACCCTCCAGAGTCTGTCATGACCGCTCCATCATAATCAATTATCTTGTGTATGCCTTGTCTTATTGCTTCGTCACCATGTCTCTTTAATGTGATATATGCATTTGTTATGACTAGATCAAATCCCATTTCTCTTAATTTCTTGGCAGGAATTTTCTGTTTTACTGGATGAATAACTGGAACAAATGCTGGTGTTTCGATTTTACCATGATTTGTATGTAATATGCCAATTCTTGCTGCAAGATCTGTTTTTTTTATCTCAAACATTTTACATTATGACTTGATGTGACGTAATTTGAATCTAGTATGGGAAAAATCTCTTCATATCTCCTTTCTTGAGAACCATCTGTAGCCAATTGACAGTATCGCCTTTTTTGTCTCCTTTGAAAATTGATTCTACTTTTTTCAACGTTGATGAAATTGTTCTATTGCTGGTATCTACTTGAAATGTTTTTGTTTTACCAAATTTCCGTACTGTATCATAGTATGTGATATCTAATATCTCACTACCTGTATTTTCAAGTGATTTTTTATTACTATATTTTCTTGCCTTGTATACTGATTGGAGCTTGTACGGACTCTTTCTTAATACTATTACAAGTTGAACATTTTTTGGTGATATTACAT
>JAGWGS010000185.1 GCA_028867235.1 Nitrososphaerota archaeon
TAATCCAGACATACTCTTCTGTATGCTCTTACGTACCTGTACATCATTTATCATATGAGATAATGCATGGATTTCTAAAGCAGACGCAATCTCAGTGTATGGATTTGGTCCCGGAATGGGACCTATTATGGGCGGGCGGTTAAAAAATGCAGCCCCTAGATGCTGTGCTGCCGACCATTGTGGTTGGACTACTTTTAATCCCTGATCATCAGGTCCTGGCATTGCAGTTTTACTTGCCATGCTAGTTGTACCGGATGCTAGGATATAAGATAAACGATGTCTTAACAAGTCTGAACCTATGAACGATTAAAAATCTTGAATATGACACACCCAAGCAGACAAGTTTATCTATAATTACACATTATGCGCCGTGTGGCAAAGAGGAGAACATTAAAAACAAAAAAAATTAAAACTTTGGAATCCCCATTAGACAAATTACTTTCCTTTCCATTATCTTCATTTCGTGGTATATCTCTTAATGTACCACTTGCTGGTAGTACTGCAACAATACCTGATGATGTACGAGAATGTGATGATACATGGGAAGATGTTGCTTTCAACCCGTCTGATGCCAAAAGTGACGTGAAAATAAAAGTCAATAATGTAGGCGACTGTGACATAACATTAGTGCTTCATGCGTTAAAAACTACAGCTGATAGTGTAATAGATACTATGCCTATTAAGAAGAATAGATCTTTTACATTCAATCTAACTCCCGGGAATATTGCGTCGATCAAATGTTGCCGATGTGAAGGTAAATCTTGTAAATACAATGTTGCATAAGTATCTAAAGAAGTACAACTAGTTCACACATTGGAATTCGGTACAGGTATGTTATTCATTGGAGCATATCTCTTAAACTCGTCATATTTCTTCTCAAGTTCTCTATATTTCTCAGTTAGATCCTGCAATGTCTTGTCTACCTTGGAATAATCTGAAATTGTAAGATATGGCTCTGCCTTGAGATACAGTTTCAACCTTTCATCTGAAGGCAGATTATAGTAAGTATCCATGTAGAAGCTATGACCAATCAGGGCTTCGGCATAATCTCTTCCGCAGACATTTCCAACTGTTGTACGAAAGAACTTTCTTAGTGCATGAAAGTGAACTATTCTTCTTCCATTTCTGTTCTTTTCTGCAAGTTCTGGACTCTTTTCAAGATAGTATGATAGTGTCTTCATAAGAAGACTTGAGACCAAGAGGTGTTGCGGTACCTTTGTCTTCTTTTCTATGTATTTCTCTGATTTTACTATGGAAGTTCGGCCAAAGATCATTGTATCTTTTAGGTGAAGGTTTTGTTGTCCCTCAACCCATTCAAAATATCTTTTCAAATAATCCTTGAGTGCATCTCTTGCCTCTGAGGTAAGAAATGTCTCCCTTGATTGTCTTGTCTTTGTTGTTTCTCCTCGTAGTTTGATAGTTGTAGGATTTGTTGCAAAGTCAATGTCAGATAGTTTTAGCTGCACTAGTTCACCAATCCTCATTCCACTTGCTGTTAAAACTAGAACAACAGTTTGTAATTTCAGAGGAAGGTGACGAAGTATTCTTAGAATCATTGCTTTGGTCAATGGCTCTTCCCTTTGACGAACATTCTTTGGTAATCTTAGATATTGTTTTGAATCCTCAGAATAGATTTTCAGTCCTAGATGTCTCAAATATCCTTTGACTATGGCTAGTCTTGATTCAATAGACTTGGGTCTGTATCCAAATTTATCAAGAAACACTAGCCATTCTTTTAGAATTTTGTATACATCAAATTCTCCGGCCTTGATCTTCTCTGCAAACTGAATCTCATCAATGTTGTATTTTTGTTCAATAAAATTACGAAAGCCAGACTTGTGCATGTTGGTTATTGCAAGTTTGTAAGATGAGACAGTACTATGACTGTGCGAGATCATGTACATTGAATCAAGGTAATCCTGCAATACAGAATCTTTATCA
>JAGWGS010000186.1 GCA_028867235.1 Nitrososphaerota archaeon
CAAAAAACAACATTACAGTTACTGGAAGTATGAAAATCATTATGATATAATCAAATCTCATCTGAAATGCCATTGATGAGAATCCCTCCCAAAATTGAAAGGAATCATGAGGCGTATTCTCACCTGAAATTGTGGTATTGATTATGGATGCACCAACTGCAAGTATTATTGCAATTATTCCATATGATGCCAGTGATATAATTTTAGAACGCTTGGGAATTGGAGAGCGGACTATGAAATATGCTATTGCTGGAAGAAAGGCAATTGTTAACGCCTTTGAAAAGATTGATACCAGAAATGATACAGGAGAGGGAGGCCAGAATTTTTGTACCAGATACAGGGCAAACAAGTACAGTAGGATCCAGGAATTGTCGTAACTTGCAGTGGTGGAATATTCCAAGAAAGTCTGGGCCTGTAATAATATGGTCATTGCAACTACTCCAGAAATTCTTTTTTGTGTTATTTTTTTTGTAAAAAAATATGTAGCAAGCAAGAGTGCCATGCTTGTAATAAATGGCACTACCCTGATGTTTCCAAATATGTAAAGTGATGCGGAGAGGAGAAGATATCTTACATGTGGCTCAAAAGAGTGTGCAAAATCCGATATTGTCCAGTCATGGACTCTGGCTTTTACTTTCGCATAGTCTACCCATGTCTCTTCACTTGATAAAGTTCCAGCGGTAAGGGCTGCAAAAATTGCTAATAATATTATGACAGCAGCAAGCGCCTGTTTTTTTGTAATCTCAAAGTTTACAATCTTGGATAAGATAGGCCTGTATTTGCACTCCTTTTTTTTGTAGTATGCTATTCCTATTACAAGAATTATCAAGTTTATCGCAATTATTGGTATTGCAAGGATTCCTGGCTGGAATGGGCTGACAAACTCTGGCATCACTACAGGACCCTGGAGTGGACTTGTGGCTCTTGTAAGCAATGCAGGAAATACTGCAGGTATTACACTAAGAAAGACAACTGACACTGTTGGCAAAAAGACTGCCCATGCAAGTATCTTGGATGCATCCCTTGGAACCCTGGAACTATTTTTTGGATTGGTCTTCTCTGGTACATCCTTTGGCGAATCCTTTGAATTGTCACTCTGTCTGTTTTTGCCCAAATTCTCTTTTTATTCTAAAAATCATCCTGCTTAAATCTTGATTGAAATTTGTATTTTAAGGCCTGTTATTACATGATATATTCAAATTACATTCTATGCAGAAATTCTATCAAGATTTGACTGTATCAGAATACATGTCAATGATTTTTTTATATAATGTATCCTGGCTGTATCGTGTTGCAAGCAGGTGATTCCCTGTTCTTCCCATCTCTGATGCCTCTTGTGGGTTTTTTATTAAATCAAGCATATGTGATGCCCATAGCTCTGCATTATATGGATCAAGAACCAAGCCATCTTTCTTATGTGATACTATGTCTGACATGGGCTTGGTATTGGAAACTATAACAGGCCTTGACTGGTCAAATGCCTCTAATATGACAAGGCCAAAACCCTCGCACAAGCTTGGAAATACAAGTGCCATTGATTCTGCAATTGTTCTTGATTTTTCTTGAGGCATGACATATCCTTTGAATTCTATGTTATCCTCCAAGCCTAACTTTTTTACCAGGTTTTCAAGTGCACTTTTATGTGGTCCGCTGCCTATTATTACGAGTTTTATCTTAGATTCTGTTTTTTTGGCAATCTTGATTGCATTGATTACAACTTCAAGATTCTTGTAAAAGACTAGTCTTCCAACATATACAAACTGGAGGGGACTATAACTTGGACTTTGTATTGTGCTGGATTCAATTGCGTTGTGGATTACATGTATTGGTTTTCTTGTACCAAACTTTAACAGATCCTCTCTTGTAGCTTCACTTACGGTGTGA
>JAGWGS010000187.1 GCA_028867235.1 Nitrososphaerota archaeon
CAGATATAACAAATACAGCAGAGGAGCTATTTATTGAATCTAGGAATGCATGTAGATGAATAAGGTAACACCGGGGAAATAGAAGTGTAATCCAGATAGGATATTTTTTAAAAAAATCAGTACCAGTCTAATAGATTAAAACTGGAGAAGAGATCAGTATGGTTGTTGAACGTATTTGTTCTATTTTTCGTATCTTTTCCATGATAACTTGTTTCATAATATCTACTGATTCTGTTTCAATCTTGACAATTACGTCATAGTTGCCACAGGTGGGATAAATCTCTTTTACTTCAGGGATTGACTCTAGTTCATTTATTATCGACGTGGTACAGTCCTCACAAGTTATCATCACATATGCGCTCTCTGCATATTTTGGAGAACCAGATGCCTGCATGGACATATTTTGTTTTACCAAGATATTATGACTACTTGTAATTACAGCTAAATATTTTCAAATAATGCAAATGATATCTAATTTTGTCTACAAATAGAATATACTGGATAATCCAATCTTACTCCGGTTTGAAACCCCACTAGTGAATGAAATCTGTAACATTTCAGTGATCGTGCAATTTGATACAAATCTCCACCGACAACTATTGTATTTGGCATGGCCATGCAGTTTATCTTGGAACATAGGTTGACTGTTGGACCAAATACATCCTCACGTGTAGAATGGGAAGATTTTGCAATAGATAATCTTCCATAATCAGAGCTTATCCTATAGCTAACTTGAGGCAAACCGCATTCATCTAAAAGATTATTCACATATTGGCGTGAATCAATTAGAGCAAGGCTACATTCTAGTGCCACTCTCAGAGAATCTTCGCTTTCTGCGTCATGAGTGTCGGGGAAATAATATAGTAAACTGTCACCAACATTTTTTGTCACAACGGCACCAAATTCTTTTACAATTTCAGTCATAGAATTAAGATAGATTTTGTAATAATCACACATCTTGCCATGTTCTAGATGCGCAGTAATTTTTGTAGAACTTACCATGTCTACTATCCCAATACAGTAACTTTTCTGTATGTCACAAAATGAGATATCATTATGAGTGCTAGTCTTTATTTTCTTGATTATCTCTGCAATTTTTGGGTATTCATTTATGCTTGCAGGCTGATGTGTGAGAAGGCTCATGTTGTATGTATTCACAAGGTGATAGATATCTGGCTGTTAGCTAGTCATGCAAGAACTTAGCTGATGTATCAAGCTGCATTAAAGTGTCAAAATACCACATAACACATAGCATGAGAAAAGTAACAATAAAATGCCAATCTTGTGGATCAAAGGAAGCACAAATAGCATACATTCCCCAATATCATGGATATAGAGGATTTTGTTTTCAATGTCAAACTAATTGGCCAGAGTCATAGCATAGCAAGATAAACTTTAGATTCCAATGGATTTGACTTGTATCCATGGGAGAATATGAAGAAATTGCCAGTAGATTTGCAGAACTTTCAGGAGAGCAGCGTCTAGAAATTTTATTAAAATTACTAGACAGGCAAACCAAGATCTCTGCCATTGCAAAAGAATTGAAAGCAACGGTACCTGAAGTGTATAGAAACTTTGAAAGATTGGCCAGTGCAGATCTTATTTCTAAAAATTCAGACGGTAGTTACAGCATAACTCCGATGGGAAGGATACTTGGTACACAGATATCTACCATCAATTTTCTACTTAGAAATAAAAAATATTTTAAAAATCATGATTTTGAGCAATTGCCTGCCAAGTTCATCCATAGAATTGGAGCGCTGGAAAAAGGAGAACAGGTCAGTGGTTTTGTCAAGGTTCAAGAACGCTGCAAGGAGACATATGAAAATTCTGAACAGTACATCTACAACAT
>JAGWGS010000188.1 GCA_028867235.1 Nitrososphaerota archaeon
ATTTTTTAGTTTTAGGAAAATAAAACCACCTGAAGAAAAATGATCTCTATTTCTCAAGATATGAGAGAATTCCAGTATAATCGAGATTTCCAAATCCATTTCTGACCGCATTCTGGTAGATCTTATTTGCAAGCTCAGTCATTGGAAGTTTCGCACCTATCTCTTTTGCAGTTGTATTGATTTCATCAAGATCCTTCTGCATCATTTCAAGAAAGAAACTTGGCTCAAAATTTCCCTTTGCCATTTTTGGTCCCTTTATACTACTCATTCCAGTTTTGAAGTATGTAGAATTCAACACTTCCAGAAATGTCGTGGGATCAAGGCCTGATTTTCTTGCAAGTATTATTCCCTCTGATATGGAAAGAGCAAGTAATGCAATTTGAGAATTCATTGTTATTTTCATTGCATGGCCAGAACCATTATCTCCTAGATGAAATGTTTTTTCTCCAATCAAATCTAATACAATCTTGCATTTTTCATAGATTTCTTTTTTACCTCCTACCATGACTATCATCTGTCCTTTTTCTGCTAAATTTGGACCTCCCATTACTGGAGTGTCAATCATGGAAATCCCACTTTCTGCAAATTTTTTAGCAATTTTTCTTGATGCGGTGGGGTTTATCGTACTCATGTCTGCTACTATTAGTCCATCATGTTTTCCCTGTGTGATGCCGTTTTCTCCAAATGATACTTGTTCTACAGCTTGAGCATCTTTTACTATGGTTATTACAAGATTACATTTTTTTGCTAGTGTCATTGGGGAATCTTCTATCTGAACCCCGTATTGTTCAAGATCTCTTGCCTTTTCCTTTGTTCTATTATAGACATGTATTTTATGAAACAAAGATAGTCGTTTTACAACGGCACTCCCAAGAAGACCAGTGCCAATTATTCCTACATCCATCCAATTCTCTTTTACGTTATAGTATTTTTTTCTATTGGATCAATGGACTTGATGCATAATTTTGAGAATTTGTTAAATTGCCCTTGTTTTATATGGAAAATAATATCTTTATGGCACTGGATTTTAATATGTGGAAAAAATACGGGCTTGCCCAATATGTCCTGCATGTGGATCTAAAAAGTTTGATAGGATTTCCTCTGACTATGTTATTGTAAAATGTGTTTTGTGTGGTAAAGAACTTGCAATATGATGTGATGATATGAAAATCACAACTATGACAATTTCAACCTAGTACGTTTTTATTTCCTTAATTCACAGCCTAATGTATGGTAAAAACTTGGAAAGACTCTGATGTTAATTTAGATCTAATCAAAAATCAAACAATTGCAGTAATAGGATATGGTATACAAGGAAATGCTCAAGCAAATAATCTGAAAGATTCTGGTCTTAATGTTGTAGTTGGTTTACAAGAATCAGGTCCAAGCTGGAAAAAGGCACAGCAAGATGGACACAAGGTATTGACAATTCCTCAGGCTTGTCAACAGGCAGACATTATTCACATTCTAATTCCTGATATGGTACAAGCCAAAGTGTACAAGGAACTAATAGGGCCCAATCTTAAAGCAGGAAAAGCACTTTCATTTTCACATGCTGCCGCAATTCATTGGGGATGGATACAAGCGCCTAATGATGTTGACATAATTATGGTTGCACCAAAAGGTCCGGGTTCAAAGGTGAGAGAAACTTACCAACAAGGATTTGGAACACCTTCCATTGTTGCAGTGTATCAAGATTATACAAAAAAAGCCTGGGAGAGAACACTTGGAATTGCAAAAGGCTTAGGTAGTACACGTGCAGGAGTTATTGAAACTACATTCAAAGAAGAAGTAGAGACTGATTGGTTTGGGGAACAAGTAGACCTTTGTGGAGGATCTGCTTCTATG
>JAGWGS010000189.1 GCA_028867235.1 Nitrososphaerota archaeon
ACACAAAATGGTGCACAGGTAGATTTCAGTAAATCTGGAGACATTCCACCTTTTACTGCAAACATGCCAATTCAATTTGTGTATGGTACTAGGGCAGATACACTATCTGGAAAAGACTTTGTCATTAAATATGACATATTAGAAGATCCTTCAAACAGAATTATTTCAAGTAACGAGATCAATATCAATTCCAAGAAATGCGAGTGGATGGAATTTGCAAAATGGGAATCGAGTCTAAAAAGCGGCAAATATTATTCAAATATATACATAAAAAATGATGATGGTACGTTTAGACAAACGTATAGTGTTGGGTTTTCTGTCAAACCTAATACAACAAATACTTCACTACCATCATATCCAAATTCTTGGGAGATAACGACTTTAAAATCTCCTGAGTTTTCATTTGCAATACCGGTTCTTTTGATTGGTGTAATATCGACAATTGTATTTTATAGAATAAGATTCAGATAAAAAGTTGGAGCAGATGCCCACTATTGTTATGGCGGTAACCCATTGGGCCAGCTACATCTGTTTTACCGGACGCCTTTTGTGATGACTAATATTTAGTCGATTTGATTAATTTTCTACTGTTCTAATATCTTCAACATTTCATTGGCAGTTACTATTTTTATTCCTCTGAACTTTCTCAGCGTGAGAATATCGTTATCTCCTGTAACCAAATAGCGAGCATGACCATCATGTGCAGTTGCCATAATAAAATTATCCTTATGATCTCTCACAACACTAGGTCTTGATCTTATTACGACCAGTTTTGAAATTAGTGAAACATCTTGCAGGAACCGCGTAACCTCGTCTTTGGTTACATATTTTCGTATTCTAGGTGTTGCTGTTATCTTTACAAACTCTTCTATTATTTTTCTAGAGATGATGATTTTGTGATCTCTGGTTATGATTTCATGTAATACTGCTCGTGGTGTTCCATCTGTTATAAGTGCAGATATCAGTATGTTGGTGTCAAGAACAATTCTCATACAAACCAGTTCAAAGACTACTTTTTCCTGTATTTTTGTACTATGTTGTTTATCTCTTCATCAGACACCTTACCGTATTTTGAAGTTCTGGCGTCTACCTTCTGGTATATTGATTTCAGATCTTTTACTATGTCTGGAATGTCCATCTTTTTCATTATCACTGCGTCCTTGTATCCGTATACTAGGAGTTTTGTCTTGGGCTTAAGACCGAGTTTTATCCTAAGGGACTGCGGTATTACAACCTGACCCTTTCCGCTAACTATTGTGATGTCTTCTTCCTCATATGTCGCCATGTTCTTCATACTGTATTCTTACTTTCTTACCATAAATAGTTGACGGTACCAATGGGACCTCAAATATAACATAGACAATAATATTTACTTGAGAATTCGAATTACAGCTAATTTACAGAGAAAGAAATTCAAGAGATTCTAGAGAAAGTGCAGGTCAACGATACAACTGTTCATCCAATAAATTCGGAGCCGCAAAGGCCCAAGAAAAAACACACCAAATTCATTCATTGGGTTTCGAAACAGAGGTTGTATACCGGGGGTGGGTTTGCTAGTAAAAATACTAAACCCAATGAATGAATTCAATGAGTTTATGTATTTTTGCTATCTTTTAATATTTTTCTTTCGTAGGTGAAACTTTCAAATCCGAAATTAAATGTGGTTATCGGTTTATATCTCAGAACGAGTCTGAGTCCATGTTAAAAATCCACCTTAGGAAATTTTCAATTATAATTCATTACCCGATCTGTAGTAGAGACGAGGGAATATGCG
>JAGWGS010000018.1 GCA_028867235.1 Nitrososphaerota archaeon
ACAGGATGTCGTTCAACTCTTAAAAGACATAGTAGACGGCAAACTCTAGTTACTCTATCTTTATCTTTTTACTTTTTTAGAATAAATTCAATTTTTTCATTGTATATTGACTTGAAATTAGCAATATTCTCTCCAGATTACTAAACTTAAATACACCTAATTTGAGACAACAATAGGATTTCGCAAATGGTAAAATTTGGAATTCAGCAAGGACTCAATGTTGCAAGACTTGGTTTAAACGAAGACCAGATAATTACTGCTTGTGTTTTAGCAGACAAGATAGGATATGACTCTATTTGGTACATGGATCACAGTAATGTTCCACAATGGAGCAAGGCAATAGTTAACGATCCGTGGGTTATGCTTTCTGCAATAGCAGCAGTAACACAGAGGGTAGAGCTTGGAACTTGTGTTACTGATGCAGTTAGAAGACACCCATCAAATATTGCGCTAGCTACAATTACACTTGACAGAGTTTCACATGGAAGAGGAACGCTTGGAATAGGTGCAGGAGAGGCACAGAATCTCAAGGAGTTTAAAATACAATGGGATAAACCAGTTGGAAGGTTTGAAGAACAGCTCCAAGTTATAAAATTACTTTTTGATTCATCCCCAGAAAATAGAGTAAATTTCAAAGGAGACTTTTATCAACTAGAAGAGGCTTGCTTACAGGCAAAAAGCATTCGTAAACCCGCACCTCCAATATACATGGCAGCAGGAGCGCCAAGAACACTTGCATTGTGTGGAAAGTATGGAGACGGATGGATTCCAATTGGATACACCCCAGAGTTGTACGAAGAACATGTAAAGACAATCAAAACATCAATGAAAGAAAATGGAAGAAAAGATGACAATTTCAATTATGCAGTTGACATTGATGTGTATTTTTCAGACGATGCTGAGAGCGCATGGGCAAAAATGAAAAATGCAGTCAAAGTGAGCTTGTTCAAACCTGAAGTTCTCAAAGTTCACGGCATTCAAGATATTGCAGGATTTGATTTCAAAAAATACTTTACAGAATATTCAATGTCAAACCAAGAATGGATAGTAAAAATGAGAGAAGCCGCACAGACAATACCTGACAAAGTAGCACGCTCATCAATAGGAATGGGAACTCCAGATGACATCATACCAGTATTTGAGAGATTTATGAAAGCAGGTGTGAATCACTTTATTGTCAGGTTCTGGGGTTCAGGATATTTTGGTTCTGTTGACAAGTTTGCGTCAACTGTTATGCCTTATTTCAAAGACCAGAACAATCCAAGAAAGTAACTTTACAGATATCTGTAAATTGTAAGCCTTTCAGAGTTTGGCAGATCAGATACTAGCGCAAAATTATAGAGAGGATAAAATTTCTTGTATTCTTTCATGAAACTCCAGGCAACATCATGTGTCTTAAACTCAGATCTGATGCCATCAATACGAGTTTCTACCCCGCAAACATCAAATACTTTGACAAGATATTTTTGAGGTCTTTTGTGAGGTTTTGCTTTCAAGAGCCATGCAATAGCAAATACAAAGACAGCCATCATTATCAAGGCAGCCCCAATCTCTTTGAAATACACTGCAAAAAACGACGGTATTGTATCCCCAAACAGAGTATACACATAGCTTGCAAAACTGATAACAGAGCTCACTATTACACCAGTAAACATTTCGGACTGGTACGCTCTTTTCATACTCTGTGTTAGGACCACTTACATTTATCTATTAAAACCATACGCAGAAATATCATGTGTGATAACAACACTATATGCAGCTTTTAGGGCGACTAGAGATAAAATCACAGGAAAAGATAATCGAATTTCTCAACCAACAAGAAACTGGTAGAGTGTGCAGTATTGATGAAAATGGATATCCGCAGATAATACCAATGAACTTTGTATACACAAACGGCGCGATATACATGCATTCTCATCCACGTGGAGAAAAACTAGAGAACATTACAAGAAACTCAAAGGTAGGTTTTGAAGTAGATCAAAGTCTGGAATTTTTACCGTCATATTTTACCTCTCCCACAGATGCATCTCAGGCAGATACGTTATACATCAGCGTGGTGATAAAGGGAAATGCTACAATTGTTTCAAATCTAAAAGAAAAAACAATGGCATTAAATGAATTGATGAAAAAGTATCAGCCAGAAGGAGGATATGAAGAACTTACACATGACATGAAAGTAGTTGAAGAGGTTGCAATAATCAAAATTGTTCCAGCAACAATGAGAGGCAAGTACAAGATAGGTCAACATATGGATAAAAAAACTAGATTGGAAATTGCAAAAAAAATTCTAGAACGAAATAGTCCTAATGCAAAACACACTGTAAATATCATGGGCATAATAGAAACAAAAGAAGGCCTACAAGTTTCAAAAGAACCTAATTGGTAGTCATAATATAGACACCATTCCTTTAAATTTGAAATAAGATAAAACCATAACGTTTGTTAGAAAACCCAAGTTTTGAACTAGAATCAGATTTTAACCCTACAGGAGATCAACCAGAATCAATAGAGAAATTAATTCAAGGAATACAAAAAAAGAAGATACAAACTTTACTTGGAGTTACAGGTAGTGGTAAGACGTTCACAGTTGCAAATGCAATTGCAAGGACAGGAAAAAATACACTTGTGATATCACATAACAAAACATTAGCTGCTCAGCTTTACGCAGAGCTTAAACAATTCTTTCCAAAAAACAATGTAGGTTATTTTGTTTCATATTATGACTATTATCAACCAGAAAGCTATATTCCACAGACTGATACATATATTGAAAAAGATACTGCAATAAATGAAAAAATAGAAAAACTAAGACTTGAGGCAACTGCAATGCTCCTATCTGGAGAACCTACAATAATTATAGCCACAGTTTCTTGCATTTACTCACTAGGTTCTCCAAGTGAGTGGGAAACAATGGCAATTACAATTGAAAAAAATGCTGAAATTGGGAGAAGTTCATTGATAAAAAAACTAGTAAATGCAAGATATGACAGAAACGATACAGAGTTACTTGCAGGAAGATTTAGAATTAAAGGAGACACCATAGACATCATACCTGCATATTCAGATTCGATTGTCAGAATTTCACTATTTGGAGATGATGTAGAAAAAATAGCAATATGTGATCCAGTCTCACTCAAAGAAAAAAAGCAAATATCAAAAATCAAAATTTATCCAGCAAAACACTATCTAGTTGCAGCAGATGTAAGAAAAATAGCAATACAATCAATCAGAAATGAGTTAAAACAGAGATTATCTGAACTACCTGAACTTGAAAGACAGAGATTAGAGATGAGGACAAAATATGACCTAGAGATGATAGAAGAATTAGGATACTGTTCAGGAATCGAGAATTATTCAAGACATTTTGACGGAAGAAAGCCAGGAGAACCTCCATTTTGTCTTTTAGATTTTTTTGGCGAGGACTTTCTACTTGTTATTGACGAGTCACATGTGACATTGCCCCAGATTCATGGAATGTATAATGGTGATCACACCAGGAAAAAATCTTTGATCGACTATGGATTTAGACTTACAAGTGCATTTGACAATAGACCGCTCAAGTTTGAAGAATTTGAAAGATATATCAAAAATTGTATTTTCGTATCTGCTACCCCGGGAGATTATGAAAGAAAACAGAGTTTTCAAATTGTTGAACAATTAATCAGGCCAACAGGACTTGTGGATCCTACTGTAGAAATACGAAAAACCATAAACCAAATGGATGATTTGATTCTAGAAATCAAAAAACGCGTAGAGAAGGACCAACGAGTATTGATTACAACACTAACAAAAAGAATGGCAGAAGATCTTGCAGAATATCTGGCAAAAAACAAGGTAAAAGTAAGATACTTGCATTCAGAGATTGAGAATCTACAGAGAACTGAGATAATCAGACAGCTCAGGTTAGGAGAATTCGATGTGCTAGTAGGCATAAATCTACTAAGAGAGGGTTTGGACATACCCGAGGTCTCATTAGTAGCAATACTTGATGCAGATAAGGAAGGGTTTTTGAGAAATATAACAAGCCTAATTCAGACATTTGGCAGAGCTGCAAGAAACAAGGACGGTTCGGTAATAATGTACTCTGACACCATAACCCAATCAATGAAACTTGCAATGACAGAAACAGATAGAAGAAGAGCAAAGCAACTAGAATACAATCAGAAGATGGGAATAATACCAACCACAATTGTGAAAGCAATTCCACAGCAGACAGTTGTTTTAGATGAAACAAAACATATGTCAAAGCATGATATCCAAGCACTTGCAATAGAGATAGAGGCAAACATGAAACGCTATGCAGAAGGACTTGATTTTGAACATGCGATTGAATACAGAGATAGATTGACAAAGATACAAAAACAATTACAAAATGACTGACAACCTAATTATCCGCGGTGCAAGAGAGCACAACTTGAAAAATATCAATATAGATATTCCAAAGAATAAACTAGTAGTGATTACAGGGTTATCAGGATCTGGAAAATCAACACTGGCATTTGATACAATATATGCAGAAGGACAGCGAAGATATGTTGAATCTCTTTCAGCATATGCAAGACAATTTCTTGAGATGATGAACAAGCCAGACGTTGATTCAATTGAAGGACTTTCACCGGCAATATCAATACAACAAAAAACTACAAGTAAAAATCCTAGATCTACAGTTGGAACCATAACCGAGATTTATGACTATCTAAGATTACTATACGCTAGGATAGGAATACCTCACTGTCCCAGATGTTCTCGCAAGATATCAAATCAATCAGTAGAATCAATCTGCGAATCAATATTAAAAGAATCAGAGGGAAAGAAAATTTTGATTCTAGCATCATTGGTAAGAAGAAAAAAAGGAACTTATGAGAAAGTCTTTGAACAAGTAAAAAAACAGGGATATTCTAGAATTAGAATAGACGGCGAAATAATAGAATTAGACGGCGAGCTTCCAGTACTTGACAAACAAAAATGGCATAATATCGAGATAGTTGTTGACAGAGTCAAGGCATCATGGGAAGAAAAGAGTAGATTGTATGAATCAATCCAGACTGCGCTAAAGGCAGGAAAAGGGGATGTGATGGTTGTAGATACTGAAGAAAAGATATTTTCACAAAACAACGCATGTCCATTTTGCGGTATATCAATTGGCGAATTAGAACCAAGAGGATTCTCATTTAATTCTCCATTTGGAGCATGTAAGACATGCCATGGATTAGGAGTAAAGATGGAATTTGATCCTGATTTACTAATACCAGACAAGACCAAGTCAATATTAGATGGAGCAATAATTCCATGGTCTGGAAGATTTTCATCATTTAGAAGGCAAACATTGAGAGATGTTGGAAAAAAATATGACTTTGATTTAATGACCCCAATTAATAAAATGACACCAAAACAAATTCAAATAATTTTGTACGGAAGTACTGAGGCAGTAAAATTCTCATATGAATCTCAATCAACTGATTCACGATGGGAATACACGAATAACTTTCAGGGAGTAATACCAAGTCTACAAAGAAATTTTGCAGAAACAGACTCTGAATCAAAGAGAGAAGAATTGAGCAAATTTATGCAAGAAACTCCCTGTAATTTGTGTAAAGGGAGAAGATTAAAAGATGAGGCACTTGCAGTTTCCATAAATTCTCTTTCCATTATGGATGTATGTGATTTGTCAGTAGATTCGTGTTACGAGTTTTTCAAAAACTTACAGCTAAGCGAGACAGAAAGATACATTGCCAAATCAATCCTAAAAGAAGTACTATCAAGATTAGAATTTTTAAGAAATGTGGGATTAAATTACCTTACACTTAACAGGGTTAGCTCTACTCTATCAGGTGGAGAAGCACAGAGAATTCGACTTGCTACCCAGATAGGATCAAATCTCACTGGGGTGCTGTATGTATTAGATGAACCTACTATAGGTCTACATCAAAGAGATAATGCTAAACTAATCAAGACACTCACAAAACTTCGTGACCTTGGAAACACCATACTTGTAGTAGAACACGATGAAGAAGTAATGCGAAATTCGGATTGGATAATTGATCTTGGTCCAAATGCTGGAGTGCATGGAGGAAATGTAGTTTTCGAGGGCACAATAAATGACATTTTGAAAAGTGACAAATCAATTACAGGAAAATATCTAAGAGATCATAATGCAATAAAATTAACAAAAAAAAGACACGAACAAAAAGGAAGACTTGTTCTAAAGGGTGCAACAGAGAACAATCTCAAAAATATCGACATAGAATTTCCATTAGGAGTGATGGTTACAATAACAGGAGTATCAGGTTCTGGCAAATCCACACTTGTAAATGATATACTATACAAGGCATTAGCAGCAGAGATCTATGGTTCTACGGATAGACCTGGTAGACACAAGGGAATAAGCGGAATGGATGAGATAGATAAGGTCATAGGCATAGATCAATCCCCAATAGGACGAACCCCGCGTTCAAATCCTGCTACATACATAGGCGCATTTACACCAATAAGAGAATTATACGCAGGAACTGAGCTTTCCAAGGAGAGGGGCTATACGCCAGGACAATTTTCATTTAACGTAGCAGACGGAAGATGTTTTGCTTGCGAAGGTGACGGTGTTAAAAAAATAGAGATGCAGTTTCTATCAGATGTATATGTCATATGCGATGAATGTAAAGGAAAACGCTACAACTCTGAAACACTTGCTGTTCACTACAAAGACAAGAACATTTCAGATGTTCTTGCAATGACCGTTGATGAGGCTTTGGAATTTTTTACAAACATACCATCCATCCAGAGAAAACTCAAGACTATATCAGATGTTGGTTTAGGATACATCAGGCTCGGTCAGGCTGCAACTACGCTATCAGGTGGTGAAGCTCAACGTGTAAAACTTGCATCAGAACTCTCAAAACGAGACACTGGAAGAACAGTCTACATCTTAGATGAGCCCACCACAGGACTTCATTTTGCAGACGTGCAAAAACTATTAGAAGTATTAAACAGGCTAGTGGACCTAGGAAATACAATAATCATAATAGAGCACAACATGGACGTGATAAAAAATTCAGATTGGATAATTGATCTAGGTCCAGAAGGAGGAGATGGAGGTGGTACTGTTGTGGCAACAGGAACTCCAGAGCAAATCTCACATAATCCTCGAAGTTATACTGGACAATACTTGAAGCATATTCTAAAAAATGGTTCTTGACATAACAAAAATTTTGATTCCGTCTCATCCTGGAATCTATATTATGAAAGACAGGACAGATGCAATATTATACATAGGAAAAGCAAAAAATCTAAAGAATCGAGTCAAATCATATTTTTTGAAAAATCAGAATTATAAAACACAGAAACTAGTTGAAAAAATTTCAGATATAGAATTTGTTTTGACAGATAATGAGGAAGAAGCCTTTCTATTGGAAGCAAATATGATAAAAAGGTACAGACCGCCATACAACATTGAACTTAAAGATCAACAAAGATACACGTACCTCAGGGTAACAAATGAAGAATTTCCTCGCCTCATGGTTGCAAGGAGAACAAGAGCAGGCCAATTTCTAGGAGGAGGTAGAGTTTATGGTCCATTCACACATGGAAGCTCAAAGATGTTATCAATAGGCCTTCTTCGTAAAACATTCAAGATAAGAATATGTAAAAAACTACCAAAAGAAGCATGTCTTGAATATCACTTGGGAAACTGTGAGGCACCGTGCCAATTTGAACAGGCCAGACAGGATTACAACAAACATGTAACAGATTTAGAGTCAATTCTAAAAGGCAAACAAAAATTGGAAGAATTTACTCGCACATTAGAAAATGAGATGAAACAAGCATCAGATAACATGCAATATGAAAAAGCAAAAGAGATACATGAAACATTACAAAGATTGGGCAACCTTCAAATCAAACAAAAGATGGAGTCTGTAAAAATTGGTTCAGATGAAGAATATTTTGGAATAAAAATAAAAGATCAAACAGCATACATCATGAGTTTTAAACTCTCAAATGGAGTAATAAAGGATAGAAACAAATTTTCTTTTGATTTAGTTGGTGACAATTCATTTTCAAGTTTTCTGTCACAATATTATTCCACAAACTCTATTCCAAGATTTGTCATAGTAAGTGAAATACCAGATAAAAAAGAGATTTTAGAAGAAGTTTTATCACAAAAAGCAGATGCAAATGTAAGTATCATGTCTCCCACATCTGGAAAAAGACGCGAGATCATCAATTTAATTATGAAAAATTTACTGTTGATTACTACAAAAGGAGCAGATCCAGCACTAATTGAACTTCAAGAAATATTAAAGCTGGAGAACATTCCAAACAAAATAGAGTGTTTTGACATCTCAAACCATGGTAGGGATTACGCAGTTGGCTCCATGTCATGTATAGTAGAAGGAAAACCACAAAAGTCAGGATATAGAAAATTTAGAATAAAATCAGTACAAGGACAGGATGATTTTGCAATGATAAACGAAATTGTAAAGAGACGCTATCTCAAACTCAAGGAAGAAAAATTAGAAATGCCAGACATTGTACTAATTGATGGAGGTAGAGGACAGCTAAATGCAGCACTTGATGCATTACACGGGATAGGAGTAGACATACCATGTATTTCTCTTGCAAAAGAAAATGAGGAAATATACCATCCAGATCAGACAAAACCAATCAGTTTGCCACGAAACAGTCAAGCACTTAAAATTCTGCAGTATGCAAGAGATGAAGCGCACAGATTTGGCGTTTTATACAATAGAGCAATTCGCAAGTTCACAAACTAGTAGATTTACAACATAAACAAGAATCAAAAAATAGCAAAATTCTAGATAAAATGAGATCAATTAGAAATACGCATCAATAGAGCCTTCTCTCAGAGGTTGGGCATCATATCCTCTCTTGACGAGATCTGAGGCAAATTCATCTACAAATCCGTGCACCGTATAGATTTTTTCTGGATTGCATTGTTTTATCATATTTATCAGTTCATCATAATCACAATGATCACTCAACGGTATTGAATAATCATGACCACGGGCAAATGAAAATCTAGAAGATTGTGCCCATCCACTAAAACCAATTGTTATTGCATCATATTTTGACTTCATATGTTTGATAAACACATTTCTGCCACTTAGATTAGGTGCAATCATTAACCATGGTTTTCTTTCAAGCAACCCCAAGGATTCTGCCTCAGTATGTCCAATAGATTCGTTCAGAGGTATTCCAAAACTACGATACAGGTCATTTACTTTTTTAACAGAATCATGATAGTATGGCTGCCAGTGAGAAAACAAGTATGACAGTATTTGGGCTTTTCCAAGCTCATAACCAAGCAAAATCACAGGTTTTCCCCTACCATAGAATTCAGATATTATTTCATTTACTCTTTTCACAGTATCGGAGATACTGGGAAAAACATACTCTGGCATTCCAAATGTACATTCAGTAATCAGGGTTTTGCATTTTGGAACTTTGGCGCCTTTCATAAAGCCCCGGTCTCGAATCGATATATCTCCAGTGTAAAACAGATCATCAATTAGGAGTCCTTTCGCACCAAGAATGTGTCCAGTATCAATCATTGTAAAATTTTCATAATTTTCAACATAATTTTCAATATCATATCCCCTCAGTTTTGCAATTTCGCTAGTTTGTTTTGATGCAATAAGCACACTCTTCCCACATTGGTTATGAAGATGATCCAAATGAGCATGTGACACGAAATTAATCTCGTTCTGCACTCCACGCTTTGGATCAAGATTGATTCTAGCATCATTACGTGTAACAAGAATTCCATTTGATGTCATTTGTATCTTGGAAATCACTTTCGATTCTCAATACTATATGAGATATAAATTGCAAGATTTATCCACTGTAGCTTAGCACATAGTAAATCGATCATTTGGTTTTCTAATTAGTAAAGTGTTTATTCACATGGCATCAAGATCAACATATGCTAAAACTTGCAATTTTGATCTCCGGAAGGGGTAGCAACATGGAATACATTCTAAAATCAGTTAAAAAAAATAACATCCCGATAGAACCCACGGTCGTTATTTCCAACAATACAAACGCAAAAGGACTGGCAATAGCACGCAAACTAGGTTTAAGTACAGAAATAGTAGAAAGCAACGGCCTCAAAGGAGGCAATTGGGAATATGATTCTAGAATTGTAGACATACTCAAGAAATACAAAGTAACGCCGCAAAACGGTTTGATATGTCTTGCAGGTTTTATGAGAATAATCAGTCCAGAGTTCATAAGACAATACAAAGGAAGAATAATGAACATACATCCAGCAATTTTGCCTTCATTTCCAGGATTGCATTCTCAGAGACAGGCTTTTGAATACGGAGTAAAATATTCAGGATGTACAGTTCATTTTGTGGATGAAGGGATGGATACCGGTCCAATAATATTACAATCAGTAATCAAAATAGAAGATAACGATACAGAAGATACAATAGCAAAAAAAATCTTGCGGCAAGAACATAAGATATATCCAGAAGCGGTGAAACTTTTTGCCAATGGAAAGATCAAGATAACAGGAAGAAAAACTACAATATCCTAAGTATCTGGTCCGCCAAAAAAATACACCACAACAAGATCTGTTGTATTACCATGAAATCTGTGAGGAATATTTTTTTCCACATAATACGACATGCCTGGAGAAACAGGATAGTTTTTGTTATCAACCATGATAAACCCGTCACCTTTTACAACATAATATACTTCGTCACTATCATGAGGAGCTTGAGTGTCTTTTTCACCAGGAGGTAATCTCAGAATACCAGCAGCTAGATTATCATGATTTATGAAAGTATGAAAATATGTATTAGAATTTTTTGTGATTTTTTCCACATATTTGTTAGTGTCAAAAGCAACTTTCAATACCAAATAACAAGGATTGGCTCTTATTGATTTTAACGGAATTCATCTTAATTATTCCAAAGATTAAATATCCAAAAAAATATTCAAATTTGCTTGGCAGGCCAAAAAATAGACGGAATTGTAGTATCTACATCAGTAAAAGAAAGAGTCAGATCAGCTGTAAAAGAGCTGTCATATAATGGAATAACACCGTGTCTTGCTACAGTTCTAGTCGGAGATGATCCCGCATCTGCCACATATGTTAGAAACAAGCAAAAAGCATGTGCAGATGTAGGAATTACAACAAAAGATCACAAGCTTCCTTCAGAATTTTCCCAAAAGGAAATTAATTCTCTGGTGAATTTATTAAATAATGATGATTCAGTTCATGGAATTCTAGTGCAGCTTCCACTCCCAGATCAATTAGATGAGTTTACAACAACTTCTAGAATTTCGCCATTGAAAGATGTAGATGGGTTAACACCACACAATATAGGACTATTGACAACAGGTAGAGGAATTCTCAAGCCATGTACGCCGTCAGGAATAATGGAGTTATTTGAATATTACAAGATACCATTAGAAGGAAAAAATGTAACAATAATAAACAGAAGTAATCTAGTGGGCAAACCGCTCTACAACATGATGCTAGAAAAAAATGCCACTGTAACTACTTGTCACTCTAAAACAAAGAACCTCAAAGAGCACTGTCTTAATTCAGATATCATAGTTACGGCAATAGGAAATAGAGAGAAATTCATTCTAACTGATGACATGGTAAAAGAGGGAACAGTTGTGATAGATGTTGGGACAGCAAGATTAAATGGAAAATTGGTAGGAGATGTAGACTATGAAAATGTCATCAAAAAGGCATCATATGTTACACCGGTTCCAGGAGGAGTAGGACCAATGACAATAGCGATGCTTTTAAAAAACACTGTAACAGCTGCATCAATTAGTAAAGAATTTGTCCAATCCAGTTGAAAAATCCAGACTGCGTAAGCAGTTTTTAGATGCAAGAGATTCACTCTCACTTGATTTTATCAAAATTGCAAGTAACAAGATACGTGACAACCTACGGAAAATTGATTTTTACAGGCAATCGACATCGATAGGTGCGTACTATTCCATAGGAAGTGAAGTTCAGACACATGAGTTGATACAAGAATTTTTCAATCAAGGAAAAGAGGTTGCATTACCACGGGTAGAAAAAAATGACATTATTTTTAGAAAAATTACAAGTATGTCAGATCTAGAAATGGGTAGTTTTTCAGTAATGGAGCCAAAAGAAAAATGTGAGCCTGTGAAAAAACTCGATGTCATACTAGTGCCTGCAATTGCATTGACACGTGAGGGATACAGACTAGGATATGGATTTGGGTTTTATGACAGACATCTACATGGAAAGAAATCAAAGAAAATAGGACTGGCATATTCAAAACATATACTAAAATCATTTCCTCATGATGAACACGACATAAAGATGGATTGTATAGTAACAGAAGACTCGGTCATTTATGCCAAGTAAAAATAGTAAACCCATCGTTTACGCATGAAAACTGAAGGTGTCTAGGTAATTACGTAAGTTATGATTTGTTGAAAATTACTTAATTATGATTCTGATTATTACGAAATCATAAATGAAAATTATTCTTCTTTCAATAATCTGCGTTGTATTTGTAATATCTCTTTTTAGTGCACAAAATGCATTTGCTGGT
>JAGWGS010000190.1 GCA_028867235.1 Nitrososphaerota archaeon
ATGAAAAAATAGTGGATGCACTAAGGGAGAGAGGCGCACTTATAAAGATTGGAAAAATAAAACACCAATACCCATTATGCTGGAGATCCCAGCACAAATTACTCTGGCTTGCAAGAAGAGGATTTTTTTATTTTCTTGACAGACTAGGGGACAAAGCAGTAAGAGCCGCAGAAAATGTAGAATATTTTTTTGAACCTCCTAGAAACAGATTTCTAGAAATAATAAAAGACAAACATCCATGGTGTATATCACGTGAACGTGTTTGGGGATGTCCATTACCTGTATGGAATTGTAAAAACTGTAATCACAACAAATGGTTTTTCTCAAGAGATGACATTGTCAAGTCAGCATCAGAACTTCCAGACGGACCAAACTTTGAATTGCACAAACCATGGATTGACAACATAGTCATAAAATGTGAAAAATGTGGAAGCAATATGGAAAGAGAACAATTTGTTTTGGATACATGGCACAATAGTGGAGCTGCCCCATTTGCATCATTATCAGACGTGGATTATAATGAACACATTCCAGCACTATTTCTTACAGAAGGGATAGATCAGACAAGAGGTTGGGCATATACACTACTAATAGAAAATGTGATCTTCAACAACGCTCCAATTGCTCCATTCAAATCATTTTTGTTTCAAGGTCACGTACTTGACAAAAATGGTAACAAAATGAGCAAGAGTAAAGGAAATGTGATGGATGCATCAGAATTACTTGGAAAGTATTCTGTAGATTTGATAAGACTATACTTTATGTGGAAATCAAGTCCCATAGAGCCAATTAATTTTAGTACAGATGAGATGACATCAAGGCCATATCAAATACTCAGCACGTTGTATCACCTGCATCTTTACTTTAAACAAAATAGCGAGTACGACAAATATGACATCCAGATTTATGACATTAAGTGGTCAAAAGACAAGAACCACTTAAAAGAACCAGAGATTTGGGCTTTATCAAAACTACAAAAACTAATCACATCAGTTACAGAATCGCTTGACAAGTGTAGATTCCATGAAGCTGCAAGAGCAATAGACGACTATTTGATAAATTCTGTGAGTCAAGTCTACATTCCAATCACAAGAGAAGAGCTGTGGGCAGAGGATGAATCACAAAAAGAAAGACGATTTGCAATTTATGCAACACTTGCAGAAATATTAAAAACATTAGACATATTGCTACATCCAATTTGTCCATTTACAACTCAATATCTTTACAGAACAATATTTTCAGATAAAGAAAACATACTATTGAATGACTTTCCTACTCCACAGACAACTCTTACCAACGACAGTGTTGAAGAGGCCTTTGATTTAATGAAGGAATCAGTATCAATATCTGCAGCGGCGAGAATGAAAGGCAAGCTAAAGAGAAGATGGCCACTTGAAGAAGCAATAATTTGCACAAGTCCAGGTCAAAAAACTAAGATAGAATCATTATCAGAATTATTACGTTCACAACTTAACGTGGAAAAATACAATGTTGTAGAGATACCAAAATCCGAGGGATTGGAATTAGTATCAAATCTATTGTGTGCACAACTTCCAATAACTCCCAAAGTGGAACTTGAACGAAAGAAAATAGGCCCAAAGGCAAAACAAGATATGAATAAATTACTTGACAAATTCTCACATACAGATCCTGCCACAATAGTTGATAGCCTCTTGAAAAATGGTTCCTATGTTTTTGATCTTGGAGACAACAAATTGGAATTATCAAAAGACGATTTCATTGTAAGCTATCTAGAAAAAGAAGGATTTGCTAC
>JAGWGS010000191.1 GCA_028867235.1 Nitrososphaerota archaeon
ATTGCGGCTGCTATTGCAGTTGGAGTAATTGGATTAACCAATGCACCTTCAGCGGGTCTTTCAGCCAACATGGTAGATGAAAAACAGCACATATTGGGTCATGCAGTTCTCACTGTTCTTGATCCAAAGGGAAACATAGTTGCATACAGACAGACAGATAACCAGATAACTAATTTGGGCGATGACTGTGCAGCAAAAGGATTATTCTTTGGAGGTAGTGCTGCTCAAGGTGCATGTGGTACAAGTTTTGTTTCAGGTACTAGTGTATTCAAGTACATTGCAATTGGCACCTCATCAACAGGTCTATCAGCATCAAACACCAATCTGGCAGCAGAATCAACCAGTTTCACAACACCAAGAATTGGTAACACTCCCACAATTACACAAGCAGCATCAGGTGCAGGTTCAACTGTTACTTTGACATCAACGTTTGTTACAAACGCAGGAGTGACCGCTCAAGAAGCTGGAATATTTGATACAAGTACATCAAACACTGGAAACATGTTTGCAAGACAAGGATTTTCACCAATCCAATTACTATCTGGAGACAGTCTAGGAATTACTTGGACAGTCAACCTAAAGTAGGCTTCCAGAAATTAAATTTTTTATTTTAATATAACAATACTGAAGAGTATGATTGAAGGTTTGCAAACAGTTAGATTTTATGGTGACATGATAACTGAAACATTATATGAATAACATAGATATTCGATCTTTGTCTAAAATTATTACAAATGGGATATTTGTAATAACACTCATTGTAGTTTTACTGAGTCTGGTTCCAGTTTTTTTTCCTGCGTTAATAGCTAGATTAGAAAGTGGTTATCCAAGTACAATAAATCCATACGAATTGGGGCCATGGGCAATACCCATACTAGTTGTTAACATGATTCTCCTCTCAATTACGATTTTATATTATGGAAAAATGTTTCCGGAAAAAATAACAAGGTCAATAAGATTTATTTTTAATTTTGAAACATCACGAAAAATTACTTTTTTAATAATTCTGATTTTAATCTCAGCCTATATAGGATTGAACGTAGGTAAAGTTTTTGTTCCATTAAAAGATTGGCCAGATTATATAGGTACATACAAAACTGTAGAACAATTTGATGCTAGCCAATTCTTTAAAACGATACCAGCTCCAGTGATACATTACGGACTACTCAAAATATCACTAGAAACACTAGGAAATATCAAGATAATTCCATTTGTAGAAAGTGTATCTCTACTTCTACTGACGTATTTTATAACAAAAGAGATTACACAAAAAAGATTTGCAGGAATAATTTCAATGGTAATTTTGATGCAAAGCAATCTCTTTTTGAGATATGATACAGATTACGCATATACAAATGCCTGGGCACTGTTTTACATTCTTTCATTATACTTAATTCAAAAAAAGCAATGGCATTTGTCAATTATATCATATGTTTTATCCATATTATCAAAGGCATTAAGCATTTTATTTCTGCCAATGACATTTTTTTTAATATACAAATCAGACATATCAAGAAAAATGAGAATTATAAACACAATAGGATATGCTTTATTATTTACTCTTAGCATAATGGTAACAAGAACCGGATACAGCAAAATTTCATTGCATTTAGATCAATTTTGGATTGGCTTTACAGCATTAGAGAATTTCTTACATTTTGATGGATTAATACTCATATTTTTGTTACCTTTGGTAACAGGATTGTTTGTCATGTCAAGAAGAGGAATTCTTCATGCAAACTCTATGATGGTACTCATAACAGG
>JAGWGS010000192.1 GCA_028867235.1 Nitrososphaerota archaeon
GGGCTTCAACCCAGCATGCATTAGGTAGGATTGTCTTGCATTCAATAAAGTTTGGAAGAGATACGTCTACAGACATGTTGAAATTGATTTTTTGCCAGTTATTATAGATTCGTAGGAATACATCTATGAAATAATTGAAATATTTAGAATGTAAAATAATTACTAGTTGAAAAGGTCCATTATTACAGTTGCAATAGGGGGAGGGTTTGTAATGGTAGTTACGTTTTTGTTGTTAGTGTTTTTGCCAATAATTCCAACTTCGGAAAAATACAGTCTTGCCGTAGATCCAATCATAGTTCAGGATGCAATGGGGACTGAGACTCATGTTGCAATCAAAAATACGGGCTCTAGTTCTCTTACCAACATAATAATCAATTATGGAGGAACTGCAAAACCTGACATCATACCAATACTTGAGCCAGGCGAAAAAGTTTCACTTTCACCACCCGAGGGAAGCAAGCTTGATCAGGTGCACATAACAACTAACGAAGGCATCAACGTGACAAAAGAGTATAGAACTCCTACAAGTGCTGATTTTGTTGGAAATTCAGGATACGGTGGATGACACTAGTCTACAATATGTTTTTTCAAAATATGTATCAAGTGTGATGCAATGTGTTCAGCGTCAGAATCTGGTTGCACGCCACACAAGACTATACCATATCTTCCAAATGGAACTGTAATCCGTTTTGCTTTTTCATATTTTGCCATTGCATAAAGCGGTTCTCCAAGTGCTCTGTGTGATCTTCGCGTAACCCACCTTAGAGATGCATCAGCCAGTGCTTTTTCCACATCTTCTTTTGTTTGAAGGCTTTTTACTCCTTCTTTTTCCATATAAAAAAAGTCTGTCCTGTGAGATATTGCCACAAGAGTGATGTTCTTGTCAGATTTGATGATTTCGTTACATATTTTTTCCAGAGTCATTTTCTTTTTCCTGAGAGTATATCTCCCTGGTCATAACACTTGTCAGCAGAATCAAATAGTGCAATAGAGCGATTCACGGTTTTAGGCGCGTTAGCCCGATCATCTGCCGCAGTATCTACAAGAAATTGTGCAAAGTTTCGTAGTGCGTTTGCCTTGTTGTACCATGCATTTGCATATTTTGAGTCTAGTTCTATTGCCACATCGTAGCAAGATATTGCTTCTTCATACCGTTTCAATCTTGCCAGTACAATTCCCTTATTATTCCAGGCACTTACATGACGCGGGTCAATCTCAAGTGCCTTGTCATATGCAAGCAATGCATCATCATAATTTCCTTGCTTTGCACTTGCATTGCCTGCGCTATACCAAGTATTGTGATCCTGCATCCCCATGTAGAATAATAATTGAGGAGTATTTTAACAGAAAGATAGTTTTGTTTACGGTATTTAGATCTGTACCATTCATGATACAGTATAATCTAGACATGCACTATGGGTTTACAGATTTGTGATATCACCAGTCTCGCGTTGGGTCACCTGAGAACATGTTCTCAAGGTGTTCAATGATTTGAGATGAACCCCCTTCAATTCCCCATGTTACCATTAGAAGATACTTGTCTCCAAGAGGCATCGTCAGTCGTCGTAGTTTGTCATACACTGCCAAGACATACCTACCTTTGCCTACTTTTGGCTCAAAGGTTCGGCGTATCTTCCATGCATTTGCAGCATAGTGCAATGTCTCTTTTGTATCAGCCTCGTTTAGAAATGGCTCTACTCCCTCACGAATGCTGGTCATTATCTCATTTCCAGCATTGTCAAAGATTGTCGCGTA
>JAGWGS010000193.1 GCA_028867235.1 Nitrososphaerota archaeon
ACTGCCTGATGATAGTTCCAGGTCGCCAAACATCAAGTCAAATGATTCTGATGTCTTGTCATTGTCGCTTTTTGCTTTGACATAGAATGGTTTTGGTGCCAAAGGCCAGTCCTTGATAAAGTAAAATCCTGTGAGGTTTATTTTTTTGAGCTGTGATGGGTACAGGTCGTCTCCCCACTTTGTCTTGGCTCCTGCATTTTGCATTTTCTCTACAAGTTCAGTGTAGGTGTACTGTGGTATCTTGTCAGGAATTTCAGGTATCTTGTAATCTGTATTTTTTGTCTTCTCGCAATATTCTTTTACGGTATTGATTGATCTTTTGATGATATCTTCAATGTGTCCCATTATGTCATTGTAATCTGAGAATGCTTCCTCAAGGTCTATTGATATTGCCTCTGAGAGATGTCTGTTGGTTCTTGATGCCTCTGCACGAAATATTGGTGCAATCTCAAATACTTTTTCAAATGATAGTGTGAGCTGTTCCTTGTACAACTGGGGGCTTTGTGCAAGAAATGCCTCCTTGTTATAGTAAAATATTGGAAACAGTGCTGCACCTCCCTCTGTTGCAGTTGCAATCATCTTTGGTGTGTTTACTTCAAGGAATTGTTTTTCATATAGATAATCTCGAATTGACTTTAGTACCAGGCTTCGCATCTTGAATACATGTTGCAATATGTTTCGTCTAAGGTCTACTGCACGAAGCTCTAGCCTTGTATCAATATTTGGAACTGTTTTTGTCTGCCATGTAAATGGGGCAATTTTTTCAACTTGGGAAAATACCCGTAGCTCTGTAGGTGCAATCTCTACACCTTTTGGTGCTTTTGGTGATGGTTTTATGGTACCCTTTACTGCAATTGTTGATTGCTCTTTTAGTTTGACTAGAGTTTCTTTGATATCATCAGGGCAGACTCCTGCTTTTGCAGTAATTTGCATTTGGCCTTGCTTGTCGTTTAACAGTATGAATACTAGGTTTCCATGGTCTCGAACACTTGAGATCCACCCCATGACAGTTACTTGTTTTCCGTCCATGGATGGGTCTAGATGGTCAGAATATGTGGTTCTGCGCCAGTCTCCAAGTTCTGTGCCTATCATGTTTTCATCAAATGTGGCTTGTCTAGTGTTAATTTGTGTTACCATGATGAGATTTGGTCGTGTTGGAATAGGTCGATCTTTTGAATAAATGGATAAAAATGGACATTTTTTGAAAAATATGGTTAGCTACTACACAAAGAAAATCAATCCAAATTCTAACAAAAGAGGATTTTTGTTGTCAGAGTTAAAGTTACTACATGACGGTTCTTTTTGTGATTCTGTCTCGATGCCTATTGACTTGGTAGAAAAATTGGTCTCTAAAGAGGATGTAGAGTTTTATGATGATGAAAAAAATGAGCCTGAAAGTGATCTTTAAAGAGCTTCTTTTTATTAATTAATATAATTGACATCTGGAGAAACCTTTCTCAAAGTTACTGATTATCCATTTGCATTTTCTATAACTCTTTTACTACTTCGAGCATATGACATAAAAGATGTTTTTTCGGATCAAAATGGGATTTTTCTCTTAATCGCTGGATTTACTGGTACTGCATTGACTATTTTAGATCCCGTAGGGAGAATCATACAAAATTATTTTATCTCAATAGAAAAAATGAACTATCTTGAAACTGAAAAATTAAGCAGAATTGAAAGGCGTACACTTTTAGTATCTAAAAAAATTAGGAATACATTAGATAAATTAAGAAAAAAATTTAATAAAA
>JAGWGS010000194.1 GCA_028867235.1 Nitrososphaerota archaeon
CTCTGTCTAATGGTGTTATGAAAGTCTTGTTTAGCTCTTCAAAAATCGAATGTGTTAACTTGTCTGCTTCTTTTTCTATCTTCTCTATCTTGGAATGAACTTCATTTAATTTCTCAAAGTTTGTAAATAATTCTACTAATAACTTGGCAGATTCTTCTGCTTTTGCCGCAAGATCGTTTAGTATTGCGATAATTTCTTTATCGTTTGATTTTATCCATGACATCCATTGCGCCATGTTGTTCGTCGTAATCTTCATAGATAAATGTCTAATCTATATAGGAGATGAAATCTATATAGATATAGGAACTAGTCTATAACTTTATGCCACATTATTTTCTGATATTACATCTTGGACTGTCTCATTGATCACTGCCTCTGCAATATCGCTTGAATATTCTGCGGTTCTTCGAATATCTTCTAATACGAACTTGATTATACTAGAGTATTTTTTTGATTCTTCTAATGAATCTGTAAATTCTTTCTCTTTTTCTGCTATTTTACGTGCATTTGATGCAACATTGTCTGCAAGAGCATAATCTCTTTTATTCAACGCCAAGATGGAGTCTTCGAAAACCTTGAGCGATTCCTCACTAAGACGTGTTATTTTTTGTATTAAACTTGGTTCTAATGTGGATTTTAGAAATCGTATCCTGCTGGCAATTGATACTGCATGATCTGCAATCCTTTCTATTGATTTGACAACTATTCTATAACTTATACAATCTGATGGTTTCTTGAGTCCTACATCTCTGAGAATTTTTTCATGTTCTACTGCCAAAGTAAGATTTCGTAATATGTACAAGCTAAATCTATCCACCTCATCATCTAAATGAGTTATCTCTTCTCCTAACTCTACATCCATTTCCTTTAATGCGTCGATTGCTTGTCTATGCATTGTCGATGTGAGTAGAAACATTCTCTTTAGTGCATCACTTATTGAAAGCTCTGGTAAACTTGTTAAGATTTGAATTGTAATGGATTCTGCAGTAGATTCTACTATCTCAGTTCCTATCATGTTTTTTCTCACCAAATCTCTTATTGCTTGTTTGTGCTCAATCTGAATTCTTCCTCCTTTTGCATAAATCTCGATAATCTGATAACCTGCCAAATACATGGCGATGATCTTTCTATGAATTGATTCTATTGAATCCTTCTGGCTTATGGCTGTTCTTGATTTTGTAATCTTTGGTGTTGATGAACTCTGTGTAGGTAATATTGAAAGTGATTTATTCACATTTTTAACTATTGATACGGGATCTCCTGTTTTTAGCTTTAATTCATCAACCCATTTTTTGGGAAGTGATAAAACATATGTAGATCCACCTACTAGTTGTAATTTTCTAACTTCTTTATCGTTTAGTATTTCTGACACTGTTTACAATGTATTTCTTATAATTAAAGCACTTATCCATCAATTCTATGTATATCTATATAGTTGTATGATGAACTATGAAATCTAAGAAATTATGGTCGATTCTCTCATATCTAATCTACTGACCAAATATCAACATGCATGCAATTACTATGAAGAAAGGATCAATCCATGCTGATAAGATCTTCAAATATGTGGCAATTGCAGCAGCTACCTATGTTCTTGCAATAATTATCATGATTGTGTTTAATCTAACTACTGGTTCTGTACAAGTGTGGCAACAGGAAGGAATTTCGTTTCTTACTGGCTCGGATTGGAATTCTGTAGAGGGTAGGGAATCATACGGAGCTG
>JAGWGS010000195.1 GCA_028867235.1 Nitrososphaerota archaeon
TCCAGCCCATTTTTCACCCGAGTTTTGTCTTGAGCGCAATTGTGTTATTGCATCAATTGGATTCATGCCTGCATTTCTTGCAAGTGCCAACGGTATTGATTCTAGTGCCTCTGCAAATTTTTCTACTGCAAGCTGTTCTCTACCGGACAAAGTCTGAGCCCAAAGTCTGAGATTATGAGAAACAAATGACTCAGGTGAACCTCCTCCATATACAATAAGCGGTTTTTCAATTACATCCTTTACAACCATTAATGCATCATGCAACGACCTGTCTACCTCATCAATTACTCTCTGAGACCCTCCACGTATCAATAATGTGACAGCCTTTGGATTCTTGCATCCTTCTATGAATACCCAGTTGTCATTCTCAATCGTTTTCTCCTCAACTGTAGCAGATTCACCCAGATCTTTTCCAGTCAAATCATTTACGCTGCCTACTATTCTCCCACCTGTTGCTTTTGCAAGTTTGGACATGTCACTTTCTTTTATTCGTCTTACTGCAAGTATACCGGCTTTTGATAGATGATGTTGTGCAATATCGTCAATTCCTTTCTGACAAAGAAGAACATTTGCCCCGGATGATTTTATTTTTTCAACCATCCCTCGAAGAATACTGTCTTCTTCTTCCATGAATGACTTGATTTGATCAGGACTTGAGATGTTTATCTTGGCTTCAAATTCTGTCTTTTCAATTTCAAGTGGTGCAGTAACTAGAGCAATTCTCGCATTCTCAATTTTTCTCGGCATTCCGCTGTGTACAATTTCCTTGTCTAAGACTATGCCTGATATCAGTGTGCTATCAAGTACAGAACCCCCAGTCTTTTTTTCAATTTTTATGTTATTCAAATCAACATTATTCCCGGATGCTTTTTGTGTAACAACTGACAAGGCTGCATCTACTACAAGTTTTGCAAGATCTGCTGCTTCTACTGATATCAGTTTGGTCTGCATTGTAGTTATTGCGATTTTTTCAAGAATGTCTCTGTCTTTTGGTTCGACTTTTTGTGAAATCTCTCCAAGCAAAGAGATTGCTCTCATTGCAGCTTTTTTGTAACCATCTGCAATTATTACCGGATGAATGTCATTATCGATAAGGCTTTCTGCCTTTTCAAGTAGTGCTCCTGCCAGAACTACTGCAGATGTTGTACCATCCCCAACCTCGCTATCAGTTGCTTTGGCAACCTCCACCATCATCTTTGCTGCAGGATGCTGTACATCAATCTCTTTTAGAATAGTTGCACCGTCATTTGTTATTGTAATATCACCTACAGAATCTACCAACATTTTGTCCATTCCGCGTGGACCTAAGCTTGTACTTACAATCTCTGCGATTAGTTTTGCAGCGGCAATGTTGCTTCGCTGTGCATCTCTTCCACGGGCTTGTTTTGAGCCTTCTTTTAGTACTATGACCGGAATACCTTCAGATGTTGTTTGGACTGAGGCCATGATTCTATCATGGTATTTTTTAATTTTATAACATGGTGGAGATTTTCAACAATGATAATCAGTAATGGTAAAGCAGGCATGTTATTTTTATACGACAAATACGATAAACAACAAGAAGACAATGCAAAGCTCAAAGATGAAAAAAACCAAATTGACAAAAACTCCAAGGATATTACTTCTTGGCTTGCCAGGACCCGGGCTCATAGGCACAATGTCAATCACGTATGTCATTCACACATTAAAGATGGAACTGATAGGCGAGATACAGG
>JAGWGS010000196.1 GCA_028867235.1 Nitrososphaerota archaeon
TCTTCTGATATAGATTTGGGATTCATTTTTAATTTGTAATCGACATATTGGCCTATTCTTGCATCTTTGAATCCTCGTTCAAATTCTTCCAATACTTCTTTTCCTCCTGTAGAAATTTTATCTCTTGCAAGTTTCAGAATATACGGGTTCATCAGTTTATAGTCGTCAAGAAATTCCACATCTTCATCCCTATCCATTATTCTATCCATAGGTTCACTTAGATCAATTGCTATGATATGACCATCTATGATGTCAGTTTTTTTCTTTGGATTATCGCCATCACCGAAATATTGAGTGGAAGCATCATACAAAGCGCTGAAAACAGGAAATGTCATTTTGACAAAATTAGAATTTAGTATTCTAGATACCCTATCAAGAAGTGTTTCATAATTTTCAAGCCTTTTTCGAACCTCATCAATCTGAGATTTTTGTAGGATTATTTCAGTAGAGCCCACTTCTTTTGCAAACTTTTCCTGGGTTTCAAATGGATTGGGATCTGATTTTATCTCATTTAGTAGATCTTCGGTAAATCTTTTAGTGAATTTTGGAAATTCTTCCTCTGCCTCTTTTTTGTATTTATCAAATAGTCGATATCCCTTGCTCTTGAACAAGGCTTGTTTGACAATATCCTTGCCTGGTTTAGTGGACAAGAGAGCCTCCTTACTGAAGATAGAATTGTCTTTGCTGCTCACACAATGGCACCACTTTTTTGCTATTTATGCATTCAGTCTGTTTTTTATTACTTAAAATAAATTAGGATCAACAAAAGAAAACTTGTGAAAGTAATCGAAATTTTGGAAGAAGCTGCAAAAAGAGTACACAAAAATGTCAAACACCTTGCAGGTACTAAAGAATCTGGAACAGATCATGGGGTAGGAGCAGGAGGAGACATTTCACGCCGTATTGATATTGTTGCAGAAAAGACAGTTCTGGATTACCTGCGTGAAATAAATTTTGAGTGTACCGTTTTTGGAGAAGAATGCGGGATGGTAGAATTATCTCCAAATCCAAAAGGTTTTGTCATAATGGATGCAATAGATGGTTCTACTAATGCAGTTAGAGGTTTGCCTTTCTATTGTTGCTCACTTGCATTTACTCCAGAAGACAGACTTGGTTCTGTTACAGATGGAGTTGTAATGGATTTACATAATGGTGATCTATATTCAGCCTCAAAAGGAAATGGTGCATACATGAATGGTAAAAAAATTCATGTACACAAAGAAAAACCAGTGTATTTTGTTGTTGGAGTAGATATTTCAGGAATATCGTCGGATGCATTGCCACGACTGGCACCAATTCTTGCAGCATCAAATCATGTAAGACATTTCGGAGCAGTAGCTTTAGAGCTTGCAATATTTGCTAGGGGATTAGTGGATGTCTTTGTTGATTTGAGAAGAAAATTAAGAATCACAGATATTGCTGCTGGATATCTAATAGCATTAGAGGCAGGGGGATATGTGGTTGATGAAAATGGCATGCCACTTGATTCAAACCTGAGCTACGACAAGAGGATTTCATTTATTGCTGCTGCAAACAAGGAAACACTTACAGAGACCATGAGAAAGCTTGGATTGCCAAATAATGCCTAAAACACATCTTTGGAAAAAAGTTATGGCGCCCTTGGCGGGATTTGAACACGCGTCGAGGCCGTGACAGGGCCCCATTCTAGACCGGGTTTTAC
>JAGWGS010000197.1 GCA_028867235.1 Nitrososphaerota archaeon
ACAGATGGGCTCGTTTTGTAACGATACTGTCTTTAATGATTTCATACACAAGGAATTGATTCCTTTATCTCACCTAAAGGAGAGACATTCTAGTTGGGTACTTGATACTGACTTGCCCATGGTGGATAAGAAGAACATAGAGGTAACCCACTCTGATGAGAGTCTTACAATCAAGGCCAAGATGACAAAGACATTTTGTATTTCAAGAGGAAACACTGTTACAGAGTTCGATTATTTCAAAAAGACAATCAAGATTCCAAGTGGTGTGGATGCAAAACAAATCTCAGCATCATTTAAGAATGGCATTCTAAGAATAACGATGCCAAAACGAGTCCAGGACAAGAAGATACAGATAAAATAATCTATTTTGTCTTGTGGCTTCCAAGAGTGCAGAATATGCACAATGAATAGTATTTACTCCAAATGTCACGGGTACATCCACATTTGCAGTCACATTCTCGCAGCTTCAATACGTTATCACTAGCGTATATTCAAAAGAACTGGTATTTGTACGATCTGTACTAGTGCACTATGGTGACAGGACATGTAGCATGTTCTGTAACATGTCTTGCAGTACTTCCAAATCTCTTCAAAGATGCAATACCTGTCATCCTTCTGCTTCCCATTACTATCAAATCAATTTTTAATTTTTTTGCTTCTTGTATGATTGCATTTGAGATATCATCGTGGACAATCTTATAGGTCGCTTTGGAGCCTTCCTGTCTGCATTTTTCTGTGACAGATTGCATCTCTTTTTCGCCCTTGTCCTTTAGAGTCTTTACAACTTTTTGGTAATTTGTAGATGCAACTCCTGAAAACATAGAATCACTTATGGGATAATATTCTGGAACTACAAGCAAGAGTTCCAGGTTTGCGTTAAAATTTCGTGAAATATCTTTTGCTAATTCCAATGCTTTTTTTGAAAGTGGTGAACCATCATATGGCACCAGGATGTTTTTTAGCAATCAGAACAACTCTTTTATTTTTTTCCTGTATGGTTCTGCTATCTTGCCAAACTCTGCAAAATCTTCTTCAGATGGGCTCTGCATACGCATTGCATATTGAGACACAAACATAGTTAATGCATTTCCCACCATCATGTTGAATATCAATTCTGAAAAATCTTTGACATTTGGAAATGCGACTTTTAAAAATGGAAGATATGTTCTTGTCTGACCTGTCATTAGTTCCATGTTTTTCTCAACTGCTGTTTTTACATCTACAGGTATTGCCATCTAATTCACCAGTGCTATCTTGTGCGGGTCAAATGCATAATGAAATGAACACAAGAATACCATCTTTCCGTCTATATTTTTGGCAGTAATTGAAATTCCATTTAATTCTTTTTTGCAAACATGACATAAAAGCGGCTTGACGTCTGATCTGACAGTCTTTTTTCCGTGTGAAACGTATACTTCCTGGATGACGAAACTGTCTGCCATGTATCAATGATCGGCTCCAACATTATTAAAGTGATGGACAAATTATCAAAAATGGTTTTTTCATTGGATTGTATCAAGCGATCTAAAAACTTGGCCTAGATAGCTTGTTCGTTCTCTGCGCCAGTTGCAATATCTACTGCCCTGGACAGTTTGTACATGAATATTTTTCCAATTTTAGTGTGGCCTCGGATTATGTTCACTGTCTCGTTTTCATCCTT
>JAGWGS010000198.1 GCA_028867235.1 Nitrososphaerota archaeon
TTACTTTTGAATCATCTATGTAGTTATGAACACCGTTTTCAGTAGTTATTTTTAATGATCCTCCAACTATTCCAAGAGATGGATCTTCTTCCATTTTTTTAATTAATTTTTCAATATATTGAGATTCTAAAATGGTGTCGCCATCTAATATCATCAAATAATCAAAATCAGATTTTATCATACTGGTGGCAATTTTAAGAGCATTTGGTATTGAAGAATACCTTTCATCATTTTTCTCTCTACTATGATAAGTCCAACCATTTCTCTCTGCAAATTTCCTTATGATCTCAAGAGTGTTATCAGTACTTGCATCATCAACAATTACTACCTCTGTAGGTTTTGTGGATTGTGACTCTAAATAAAAAAGCGTTTCATGCAAGTTTGCTTCTTCATTTCTACAAGCAATGATGGTTGATATTCTAATCATTCAATATATCACTATTTTATTCCACGATATATTCATGTGTATGATAATTTAACAATACCTTCATGAATCAAGCCCAATCAATAAACAAAAAGAGATTTCTTGATACCAATTAAAATATTCTAAAGAAATCGTTAATGTTTATTATCAAGCATATATATCCTTGAAACCTTATTGTTTGATATGAAAAAAAGACATGCCTTTCGTGCCTGGTTCTATTTCAGACAAGGATGGGCTCTGTATTTTGCATTTATTGTCTCAGCTATAAACACAATGGTGACCACTTATTATCTAGCAATAGAAAAAGAACCTATACTCAAACAAATATTTCCATCCTTCTCAATTTACCTGTTTATATTATCAATCATTGGAGTTCCGACGCTTGTTGCAGTGGGATATATTCACTTTAAAAGAATTCCTGCATTTCAATCCGAAGCGGATATTACTACTGAATCAAATCCATATTATTACAAAGTACCTCCTGGTTATTGGAGGGAAGTTTATACACCAATCTATCTGGTGATGACCAAGTTACTCATCAAATCAATAAATAATGAAAAACTAACTGAAGCAGAAATCAATGAAATCACAGAATTACAAAAAAAATTAGATGTACTAATAAAGGGTGGTTATATCGGGAAACCGCCTACAAAATCATTTAGTTCAACCTTTGATGAAAAGGACGAATAAATAGCACAACGTAATTTTGTTATAAGGAATATTCTAAATGATCTAAAAATAATCTTGGTAAATTAGTCATTACTCTTCAGTTGATGTGTAACCGCGTTCATTTTCTGGTTCTTTATGATCATTTTTATCTTTAATGTATATGTCATGATATTTTCGGATTCCTCTTCTTTTAAGATACCAATTTATAATTTCATTTCTTTTTGTATCTGGAATCGTCTTAAACACAGCATCTCGAATTTTTCTCCTCATTACTATGTGATATGGTTTGATATTTCTCTGATACCTGCTAACCGCCACGAGATATTTTTTTCTCAAAGATATTGGCAATCTGTCTAACATATTATCTCTGGTTATTTTGCTCTCTTTTTCTATCAGATCATGTTTTAAGGAAAGTTGTTCCTCATGTTTTCTATATCCTATTGTTATTATGGGGATCAAATATAATTTGTAACCATAAATTATGCAACATCTCAAAAAATACTCATAGTCTGTAATGAGACCTGACGAAAATTTTCCAC
>JAGWGS010000199.1 GCA_028867235.1 Nitrososphaerota archaeon
TTTTATGGGATCTGTGAACCCATCCACATCGGTGTTATATCCTTTGAAGATTCCTTCATTGTTTATCACAGTGTTTGCGGCTCCAACCTTCTTACAAATATCGTCTGCATCATCGAGAAACTTCATCATGTCTACTTTGTGTGGAATTGTAACATTGAATCCTACGATGTTGATTTTTTTGAGGGCTTCTATGCCATACTCTAACTCACCCTTTGGGATTCTGTATGCAATGTATGTGCAATCTAAACCTAAAAACAAGAATGCTGCATTATGAAGTGCAGGTGAAAATGAATGATCTATGGGATCACCAATCACTGCATATGTCTTTGTCATAAGTATATCATTTGTAAATCATGATTTAAGCAAATAGGGTGCTAATTCTCTTAAACCCCATAACGATCATTCTGTGAGTATATTTTTTTTAGTTTGGAGCCGCATTTTGGACAAGCAAGTCCTTGATGGATTGTGGCACAATTCAAACACACAAAATTTCCTTTTGGAGTTTTTGATGATGTATACTGATAAATGACAATAAATGATAATGCTGCAACCCAAACAAGTATTAAAAATAACATTAATCGAAACATACCCAACAAAATAGTTACAATTGTGGCTGCGATGATTACATTTCTGGGCACATTGTTTTGAGTCATACTGGATGTCTTATTTTTGGTCTTTCTTTTATAATAACAGTATGTTGTTTTGACTCTATCTGAGATTGGTTAATTAATGAATGTGTATGTTACATGTGTAATGGAAGAACAAGACGACTTTGTTCACATTTTGGATGAATGCATAAATCTACTAGATGAAAATTTGAATATCTTAAATGATGTTGAATATTCCTTGGAATCTGAAAAGGAGGATGTGCTAGTTACAGATTTGACTAAAAATGACCTTGTCAATATGGCATATGACATATCTGATTCCACTAGAATTAAAAAAGCAGAATCTGAATTTACTAGACGGTTCTTTGAGACAAAACCCTGATCAATGGTCTAATTTTTGTTTTCAAGGGATAGTATTGTTTTCATCTCTATGAGACTGAATTGTCCTGGAGCTACCGGTTTGCCTAGCGACACATACGTGTAGGGACTTCCAAGTTTTGTGCATAGTATTCTTGACATTCTTCCATAATCTCCCATGGCAAATGCGATAAGGTTTGTCTTTCCTGCCGTCTTGTAGAGGGAAAGAATTCGGATTGTATCGCTGATTGTCTTTGCAGTTGTCACTATCTTGATATTTTTTGAAAACTTTGACATATTCTTGAACATTGACCTAAGAGTTTGTATGTCTGGTGTCTTTTCAAAGTCGTGCCATGACACTAGTGTTTGTATCTTGGCATTCTTGAAATATCTTTCAAGTTCTTTGTTCTTTTTTAATGTGTTATATTCTACATCAAGCAGATGTGGTTCAAACTCTGCAATTAATTTTAATATGGAAATTCTCTCTTTTTCAGTTCCTGAAAATTTGCCACCCTCAGTTCTTGGTCGCAGCGTACACACACATCTTCCTAGATATCTCTTGGATGATATTAAACAAAAAGGAATTTGACTTGGTTTTAAAAA